>JBLHVX010000121.1:0-5745 GCA_047628835.1 Granulosicoccus sp. | reverse complement strand
GATAATAAAACGGAATTGCTTATATTTATTACTCCGCGAATTATGCCTGATTCATTAATCGATAACTAATGCAGTGTGTTAAAAAGATTGCTTTAGTTGGCCCTATGGGCGCGGGTAAATCCACGATAGGCCGTTTACTCGCTAAGATATTGCGCGCACCTTTTTGGGATAGCGATCATGTTATTGAAGAAAAAGCCGGTGCAGATATTCCTTGGATTTTTGATGTTGAGGGGGAGGAAGGTTTTCGTGACCGTGAAACAGCAGCGCTTGAGTCGCTGTTGAGCGAAGAGGCTTTCGTGCTTGCGACTGGAGGTGGAATTGTTTTACGCGAAAAAAATCGGCACTTACTTAAGCATGCCGATTCCGTTATTTACTTAAAATCTGACACGGAACGTCTTGTTCAGCGAACTATGAAAGATAAAAAACGCCCCTTGCTGCAGGTGGACGATCCTAGGAAAAAGATTGTCGAGTTGTTGGCGGAGCGCGACCCCTTGTATCGTGAAGTTGCGACTCACGTTATAGTGACAGATTCTCGCAGCCCTAAAGTGATTGCTCAGCAGATTGCTGTACGCCTTACCGCCGAATCCTAGTGTATTAGGTTTATATCTTAGGTTTATATCTTAGGTTTATATTATTATGTCATGTCAGCAGACTCTCACTGTTAATTTATCCGATGAGCGTAGTTACCCTATTTATATTGGTCAGGGCTTGTTGAATGACCCAGCATATTTGCAACCTCATATAGTGGGCCGTCAGGTGTGTATTGTGACTAATGATACGGTAGCACCGCTATATCTTGAGCGTTTGCAGCGCTTGCTAGAAGGCTACCAAGTTAATACAGTCATACTGCCTGATGGCGAAGCGCATAAATCTTTAGAGACGATTAATGCTATCTACAGCTGCCTGCTAGAAAATACCCATAACCGAACGACGACCCTGATAGCTCTAGGTGGTGGCGTGGTCGGTGATATGTGTGGTTATGCAGCAGCGACTTATCAGCGGGGCGTTAACTTTATTCAAATACCTACGACATTATTATCGCAAGTGGATTCCTCTGTTGGTGGTAAAACGGGCGTTAATCACCCTATGGGAAAAAACATGATAGGGGCTTTTCATCAGCCTCAGGCAGTGATTATTGATACCGATGTACTGGGTACCTTACCTGCTAAAGAGTTGTCGGCAGGGGTTGCGGAAGTCATCAAATATGGCTTGCTCGGAGATAATGAATTCTACCTATGGATTGAGAGTAATATTGAAGCATTAATGTCGTTAGATAACAATATTTTGACGGAATCTATTGCGCGTTCCTGTCAAAATAAGGCAGATATTGTTTCGCTCGATGAGCGAGAAGGTGGCGTGCGCGCTTTGCTCAATTTCGGGCATACATTTGGTCATGCTATCGAAACTTCTCAAGGTTATGGTGTTTGGTTGCATGGTGAAGCAGTATCTGCTGGGATGGTGGTTGCATTAGAGCTGTCTGCTTTACTCGGCTATATTGAGCCTAATGAAGTAGATCGTTTATGCCGGTTACTGGAAAAGGCGCAATTGCCTATTGCTGTGCCTAAGAATATGTCTCCAGAGAAGTTCTTGCAGCTAATGTCGTTAGATAAGAAAGTCATAGATGGAAGTTTGCGGTTAATTCTTTTGGAGTCGATGGGCAAAGCATTCGTTACGGATAAAGTGCCGGTAGATAAAATTGTGGCAGCTATTACTATGCATGCGGTGTGACGTTGAGTCGACGTGTTTGCTCGGCTTCGACATTAGATTGGGTCGGCTATTGAATTTGAGAAAAACAACAGAGCCACATTGCTCGCGAAGTAATCAGTGTTTAGTTAATGTGATTGGCTAAATCCACTTAAAGAGAAGGCGTCATATGTCTGAACTTGCTGAAATCACCACTTTCCCAAATCCACCTAATGGCGATTCAATGATGAGTAGGCTTCCTACATCACTCAACATCTCGGACCAGTCTGTCCGTTCGTTTGAAGACACGTTCCATCATTTCGATATTAGCGCCGTTGATTACTCAGATCTTTCTGCTTGCCCAGATATTCCTTTTTTTGCCGGTGGCGAGAGACGAGCTGTGCTCGACGAAGTGGCTCACTTATGTCAATTTAGTCACAACCTTGTTGGTGTGTTGGGTGATGCGGGGGTAGGCAAAACAGCGCTCGCGTATCAAGCCGCTATAGAGTTGAGTGAAACAGCAGACTGCTGTGTGATGGTGTCGTCGCTGATGAACAGTACAGAGAATATGCTATTACTGTTAGCGCAACAGCTCGGTATTTTTATTACTGAGAATGCCGATCTAGAGCAAATCACCGCTACTATCAATCAGTATCAGCCATCGGGTGTTCATCAAAGTGTCGTGATAATTGTCGATGAAGCGCATCATCTAGACGAAACGGCACTGTATGCTTTTGTACAGTTATTACAAAAGCCATCCCCCAACTACTTCCATGTCCTGTTAATTGGCGATAGTACCTTACAAATAAAACTGGATCGGCTCGATAAAGAGAGCGTACTGGTATACGACATCCCTCTCCATGCGTTTAATGAGAGTGAGGTGGAACACTATGTTAGTTTTAAGTTGGCTCAAGTTGGTTATCAGGGTGCTGAGTTATTTGATGCTAATGCAATTGAACATCTTTGGCGCGAAACCAGGGGTTTTCCTCAAAGTATTAATCATGTTGCCAACAAAATGTTGCTCGCGGTTAATGACATAGATAGCCGTGATCAGCGTCTAGGCTTGCCTATTGGGTATATGGCAGTGGTTGTCATATTGTTGGCAGCGCTTATTTTAGCGGTGTTTTATATTGACGATGACCCGCCATCGTTACCAGCCACACCAGAAGACATTTTAGCGTCTGGTAAAGAGTCCACATTAACAGATGGGAAGACTTCTCAAGACACTGTGATCGCGATACGTGATGCAATGGACGAAGGTAAATTACTTGATAATCTGCAAAGCTTACAAAGTGTGACTCCGTCTGTGCTAAATGGCGCGTTGCCATCCGATACATTGAAAAAAAGTGAAGCTTCGGTAGGCATTATAGGAAGTGCAGAAGAAAGTAGTTTTTCTATTGTGGGCGATATTGCTAAAAACAGTGATGCTGTTAGTGCGATCGATGAAGTTAATAAGATATTAACAGTAGCCGATAAAACTGTTGTAGAGGACTCTGCGACGATTGCTACCCCTGAACCGGTAGTGACCATTAGCTCAGAGCCTCGTACATTGAAACAGCCTGAAGTCGTATCATCTTCCGTAAAGCCCTCGCCTACATTGTCGGCTAAGGCTAAGGCTAGTGCGACGAATGGAGAAGTTGCGGTGATGTCATGGCCAGGCAACAATTACACGGTACAAGTGATGGCTGCAGGGCAGCTCGCAAGTGTTAATCGCTTCGTAAACGCCCAGTCAAATCGTGACCTATTGCGGGTCATTACTCTGCGCCGCAATGGTGCGCCTTGGTATGTAGTGTTTACTGGCGTTTACGAAACTCGAGAAGAGGCTGTATCAGCGATCTCTTTTTTACCTCTCCTTCAAAAAAATACACAACCATGGCCAAGACAAATATCCGATGTTCAGCAAAAAATAAGTGTTTTTCGGCGTAAATAGAATCATATAAGGTCACTTATCGTTTTTTGCTGGTGGTTGGTTGTTAAAGTGTATTTGACGCGTTAACATCAATGGTCAGCAGTTGTAGTCCTAACGCGCTGGGACTTTTTTCACTAAACAAAATGCCGGATGCTATTGCACTTGTTTGGTTCATCGGCGTATAGGTAGTTGTGCTCAGGTTTACTGATCAACCTTCCTTACCAATTGTGCTATATGCACATCTTAAATAATGACCATTATTGATAGACTAATGGTCAACGTAATATCTATACCACACTTGCACGGTATTTCAACGAATGGTTGAACGCTCCATAGCCTAAAAAGCTCTGTTGATGTCGAGTGCGCCCTGAAAATTGTACGGGTGGAATGTAGGATTTTATCAATACTGTCTTTTTATAAAATGTGAAATGGGCTTAATTACCGTTATTCGCACCGTAATTGTAGTGCTAGTGCAGAGATAATATGGGAGAGAGAAGTATGTCGACAGGTCTTTATGATATTAATGAGTTTAAAGATAATTGTGGTTTTGGCTTAATTGCACATCGCACAGGTCAATCGAGCCATAGATTATTGGAAATGACGATAGAGTCATTGACCTGTATGACTCACCGAGGTGGTATTGCGGCTGATGGTAAAACCGGTGACGGATGCGGCTTGTTAATGCAAAAGCCGGATAGCTTTTTTCGCCATACGATTCGTGAGCAATTTAATGTTGAGCTGAACGAGCGTTATGGCGTTGGCTCTATTATGATTGATAATGACCCCATTATGGCCGCGCAAGCTAAAGAGACTTTTACCCAAGAAATGGTAGCAGAAGGCTTAGAGGTTGTTGCTTGGCGAACAGTCCCGACAAATAGCGAGTGCCTAGGGCCTATCGCATTATCGTCTCAGCCCAGTTTTGTGCAGGTCTTTATTAATTCTCCCTCTGCGTTATCTAGCCCTGAATTTACGGCTAAGCTGTTAATTGCTCGTCGTAAGTCGAATACGAAGTTACGTAATTCAGGTTTGTTTTATGTGGCCAGCCTGAGTGAAAAAGTCATTTCTTATAAAGGGCTTATGATGCCCGTCGATTTGCCCGTTTTTTTTCCAGATCTAGCAAATCCAGAGCTAGAAACGGCTATTTGTATCTTTCATCAACGCTTTTCGACAAATACGATGCCTCGTTGGCCCTTAGCTCAGCCATTTAGGTTGCTTGCCCACAACGGTGAAATTAATACGGTGACAGGTAACCGTAACTGGGCCACTGCACGTACCCCCAAATTCATTTGTGATTTGTTGCCTAACCCTGAAGACCTTTCTCCAATGGTAAACCGCTCGGGTTCAGACTCGTCTAGCTTAGATAATATGTTAGAACTGCTGGTAGTGGGTGGCATGGAACTGCATCGTGCTGTGCGGATGTTAGTACCGCCGGCTTGGCAAAATATGCCAACCATGGATGACGATTTACGCGCATTTTATGAATATAATTCAATGCACATCGAGCCGTGGGATGGCCCTGCGGGCTTGGTGATTACCGATGGGCGTTATGCCGTTTGCACACTAGACCGTAATGGCTTGCGCCCATCTCGTTGGGTGATGACAAAAGATGGGCATATCACTGTCGCATCGGAAGTGGGTGTGCATAATTATAAACCAGAAGATGTTGTTGCCAAGGGCCGTTTAGGCCCAGGCCAAATACTCTCTGTTGATACGGAAACGGGAGAGCTACTTCATACTGCTGACGTAGATAAGCAATTAAAAGCTTCTAAGCCTTACAGGCAATGGCTGGACTCCCAAGCAACTATATTGAAGGCTGAAGAAGTCGCTATCGACGGTATTACCGGAGACCCATTAGCGGTGCAGATGAAAATGTTCGGGGTGAGTTATGAGGAGCGTGCTTCTGTTGTGCGCCCCCTCGCAGAGCATGGGCAAGAAGCCACTGGCTCTATGGGGGACGATACGCCAATGGCGGTGTTGTCGCAAAAACAGCGTTCGTTATACGATTATTTTCGACAGCAGTTTGCACAGGTAACCAACCCACCCATTGATCCTCTGAGAGAGGCTATAGTGATGTCTCTGGAGACATGCTTAGGTAAGGAGTTATCGGTGTATGCCGAGACTGAGGCGCATGCAAAGCGTGTCATTATTAAATC
>JBLHVX010000120.1:0-5846 GCA_047628835.1 Granulosicoccus sp. | reverse complement strand
GCAAAAAATCCCCTTTAGTGATCGAGCTGTTGCTCGTGCTGCACTTGAAAAGCGGGAGAGAGTAGCATGATTTCCGCCATTAAGTTTTCAGTGTTAGCTCAACAATTTGGCGGCGTTGTTTACCATGATGATGTGTCTTTTCTGTCTGTCAGTATCAATACCAGAGAAATTGTCGCTGGCGATGTGTTTGTTGCTATAAAAGGTGAGTGTTTTGATGGGCGCGATTTTATTGCTGATGCACAAGCAAAAGGCGCGAAGGCGTTAGTGGTTGAGAGCGAAGTTATTGGTTGTAATTTGTCTCAATGGGTGGTTGAAGATACGACAAAGGCGCTAGGGCATATAGCACAAGCGCAGCGCGGCCACTTTACTGGCCAGCTGGTAGCAATCACTGGTAGCAGCGGTAAAACTACCGTTAAAGGTATGCTCGAAAGTATTCTGCGTGCAGAAGTTGCTGGCGACGTATTTGCGACGAAGGGCAACCTTAATAACCATATAGGTGTGCCACTTTCTGTGTTGTCTTTACGAGAAGAGCATCGCTATGCAGTGATTGAAATGGGCGCGAGTGCTGTTGGCGAAATCGATTATTTGACACGTATGGCAAGCCCGCATGTGGCACTCATTAATAATGTCATGTCGGCTCATGTTGAAGGCTTTGGCTCTATTGATAATATTGCAAAAGGTAAAGGCGAAATTTACGACGGCTTGTCTGCTCACGGTGTCGCTATTATAAATAAAGCCGATAAGTATTCCCCCCAATGGCTTGTGCAAAATTCACACCGTAAGGTAATAACATTCTCTGCCGAAGAAAAAATACTCGCTGATGTAACGGCAAGCGTTATACAGTCGCAGAAAAACGGTTGCGCAAAATTTAATTTGCAGTTGTTGAGTAAAATCATGCCCATTTCTTTATCTGTATTAGGTTTGCATAATGTAGCAAATGCACTGGCTGCAGCATCTTGCGCAGAAGCGATGGGTATTAGTCATCGGTCGATTATTGATGGTTTGGAAAGTTTTTATGGCGTAGCTGGTCGGCTGCAATGTTTGCCGGCAATTAATGGCTCTACCGTCATTGATGACAGTTATAACGCAAACCCTATGGCATTTTGTGCGGCGATTGACGTGTTATCGGCTATGACAAACACTACTGTGCTAGTGATGGGTGATATGGCCGAGTTAGGTGATGAAAGTGACGCGGCTCATCAGCAGGTAGGTGAATATGCCACGTTAAAAAACATCAATTGCTTGTTGTCTATAGGTGAGAAATCACAAAAAGCGTCTTTAGCATTTACAAATAACAAGCAGCATTTCAATAGTATCGATCAGTTGGTCGCTGTCGCCGTGCAAAAGGCGAATAGTGATACTGTTTTTTTAATCAAAGGTTCACGTAGTGCACGCATGGATAGAGTGGTAGAAGCCTTAACTTCAAGAGGAGCATCATCATGCTAGTGTGGCTTGCTGAATATTTAGAGCAGTTTTACAGTGGTTTTTCCGTTTTTCAATATCTTAGTTTGCGAGGTATCTTTGGCGTTTTAACGGCGTTAATGATTAGCTTTATTTTTGGTCCGTGGATGATTTCGCGTTTAAATATTTTACAAGTAGGTCAAGTGATTCGCGATGATGGGCCAGAGTCACATTTAATCAAGGCAGGCACCCCCACCATGGGTGGGACGCTAATTTTAATCGCTATCTTTATTAGTTCTATGCTGTGGTCAGATTTAGATAATCGCTATGTATGGGTCGTATTAATAGTGACCGGTGTTTTTGGTGCTGTTGGCTTCGTTGATGATTACAAAAAGGTCGTCGAAAAGGATACTCGCGGTTTGCCCGCACGTTGGAAATATTTTTGGCAGTCAGTGGCTGGTTTGGGGGCAGCTATTTATTTATACCAATATGCCGGCACATCAGCAGAAACTGAGCTCATTATTCCTTTTTTTAAAAGTGTCAGTATCGATTTGGGGCTGGGATACATTGTTTTGACTTACTTTGTCATAGTGGGCGCGAGTAACGCCGTCAATTTAACGGATGGTCTAGATGGCTTAGCCATTATGCCCTCGGTAATGGTAGGTGGTGCCTTAGGTATTATTGCTTATTTGGCGGGCAATGTTGAATTTTCTAATTATTTACATATTCCCTATGTTGCAGGCGCGGGTGAGTTATTGGTTTTTTGCGCTGCTTTGGGCGGCGCAGGCTTAGGTTTTTTATGGTTTAACACCTACCCGGCTCAAGTATTTATGGGCGATGTCGGTGCGTTAGCATTGGGTGCAGCATTGGGTGTAATAGCCGTTATTATTCGTCACGAAATAGTGTTTTTCATTATGGGCGGCGTATTTGTGATGGAAACCATGTCTGTCATTATTCAAGTGGCTTCCTATAAATTAACCCGTAAGCGTGTATTTAAAATGGCCCCTATTCACCACCATTTTGAATTGAAAGGTTGGCCGGAACCGAGAATAATTGTCCGTTTTTGGATCATCACTGTGATGTTGGTTTTATTAGGTTTAGCGACATTAAAATTACGTTAGGCATATATAAGAGTATAGAAAGGTAACATGAATATTATCGCAACTTCACAATTAACAGTCGTTATTGGTCTAGGTATGACCGGGCTGTCGGTTGCGCGTTTTTTGCAAAAAAACAAGCAACGTTTTGTGATGATGGATTCTCGTGAAGCGCCGCCTAACCTTGAGCCGTTTAAGCAAGAATTTTCTGATATCGATTTATATTTAGGCGAATTAGATGAAGTGATTTTGTGCCGTGCAAGCGAAATTGTTGTTAGCCCTGGTTTGAGTCTGCGTACGCCTGCATTACGTAATGCTATTACGGCGGGCGTGTCTGTTGTTGGTGATGTGGAATTGTTTGCCCGTGCAGTGAATCATCCTGTTATAGCGATTACAGGTTCAAATGCTAAGTCTACCGTGACAACCTTGGTGGGTGAAATGGCAGAGGCATGCGGTTTATCTGTTGCCGTTGGCGGCAACTTAGGCGTGCCGGTTTTAGAATTAGTCGATAAGCAAAATGTAGATGTATTCGTTTTAGAGTTGTCTAGCTTTCAGTTAGAAACTACATCGTCACTCAAGCCCGTTGCAGCCACTATTCTTAACGTCAGCCACGATCATATGGATCGTTACGAATCACTGGCTGAATATCACCAAGTCAAGCAACGCATTTATCGACATGCAGAAACCGTTGTTATTAATCGTCAAGACGCATTAACACAGCCACCGCTATCAAAAAATGCCAAGGTTATCAGTTTTGGTAATGGTAGTTCAGACATGAAGAATTTTGGTTTTGCGAATCAGGGTGAAAAAGTGTGTCTCAGTTACCAGTTTAAGCCATTGCTAGCAGTTGATGAGTTGCTTATTAAAGGTCGACATAATCACCTTAATGCTTTGGCCTCTTTGGCGCTAGGTACAGCAGCCGGTTTTGATATGCAGGGTATGCTTGCTGCTCTAAAGTCCTATAAAGGTTTGCCGCATCGTTGCGAATATATCGCTACGATAAATAGTGCCATATATATTAATGATTCTAAAGCAACAAACGTCGGTGCGACTGTTGCAGCGTTAGAAGGTTTTGCAGGCGAAAAAAATATTATTTTACTGGCCGGTGGCGATGGCAAGGGAGCAGATTTTTCGCCGCTAGTAAAGGCGGTAACTGATAATGTTAAGCTCGTTATATTGATAGGGCGTGATGCAGATAAGCTGCACGCCGTACTTAATGCTACCGTCAATTGTATCTATCAAGACTCTTTAATATCTGCGACCCAATGCGCTATGCAATATGCAGAAAAATGTGATGTGGTTTTATTATCTCCGGCATGTGCCAGCTTCGATATGTTTACTGGTTTCGAAGATCGAGGTCGCCAATTTTCTCATGCGGTACAGGAGTTAAGGCATGATTAGCTTACGTCAGTTGCCGTTATCATCGCCGCTGTATTCGCCACCACATACTAATGTAGGCTTGAATCAACCCATTATTATCTTAATTGCGATTCTCGTCTCTGTTGGCATTATCATTATTGCATCGGCTTCTATCGACTATTCATCAGTTAATTACAATGACCCTTGGTTTTTTGTCAAACGTCATCTTGTGTATTTATGTATTGCGTTGGTGGCAAGTGTAGGCATGTTAAGTATTCCTACTGTTTTTTGGAAAAAATATGGCTGGGTATTGTTTCTTGTTGCATGCGCTTTATTACTTGTAGTATTGATTCCTGGTGTTGGTAAGCGTGTAAATGGTAGTCAGCGTTGGCTGCAGCTAGGCCCAGTAACTATCCAGGTTTCTGAAGTGGTGAAATTATGTGGCGTTATCTTTTTTGCCAGTTATTTATCGAATAGCCATTACGTGCTACAGACTCAGTGGAAAGAATTATTTAAGCCGTTATTAATGCTCGTGTTACTGATGTGGTTGTTGTTACTAGAGCCTGACTTTGGTGGAGCGGTAGTTCTGGCTATTACGGTGGGTGGTATGTTGTTTTTGGCTGGTGCAAAACTATGGCAATGTGTGTTGTTACTATTTTCTGGTTTGGGGATTCTAGCGGCATTAGCTTTTTTTACTCCTTACCGTATGAAACGCCTAGTAACTTTTTTGGATCCATGGAAAGATCAATTCGATAGTGGTTATCAGTTAACCCAGTCACTTATTGCTTTCGGCCGAGGTGAATGGTTTGGCTTAGGGATGGGTAATAGTATTCAAAAATTATTGTACTTGCCAGAGGCTCATACCGATTTTGTTTTTGCTATCTTCGCCGAAGAATACGGCTTTATTGGTGGCCTGTGTTTATTAGCTGTTTTCTTTTTATTGATAGCGAATATTTTTGCCATCGCTAAAAAAGCCATGGAACGCAACGACGTATTTAGTGCGCTAGCAGTATTTGGGGTCGCTATCTTGTTGACGACACAAGTCATCATTAATGTGGGTGTGGCATCTGGTTTTTTACCGACAAAGGGATTAACACTACCTTTTATTAGTTATGGTGGCAGTAGCTTGATTGTCACCTGTTTATTGATTGCCCTAGTGCTACGTATTGAGTACGACCTAGATTGCTCGTTAGTAAATAAGTCGGCGAGTAAAAAAAGAGGCGTTCAATGATTAGCTCAGCACATGCTTGTCGCTATTTGATTATGGCGGGTGGTACCGGCGGACATGTTTTCCCTGCGATGGCGGTTGCTAAAGAATTAATGGAACGTGGTGCCATAGTGTCTTGGCTAGGGACAGCACAAGGTATGGAGTCAACTATTGTGCCTGCCGAAAATATCCCTCTGCATACCATAGCGATAAAAGGGTTTCGAGGGAAAAGTTGTTTGCAAAAATTGATTGCGCCGCTACTTTTGATTCGTTCTATTTTTCAAGCAATGCAGATTATCCGTCAAACACAATCAACAATAATTGTTGGGTTTGGTGGTTTTGTCGCTGCGCCCGGTGGTATTGCCGCTCGTTTATTAGGCAAAAAATTGATCATTCATGAGCAAAACTCTGTAGCCGGCAGCACGAATAAATTACTTAATAAGTTGGCGCATAAAACGCTAGAAGCTTTCCCAGATACATTGGCTAATGCAATACATGTAGGCAATCCGGTTCGATCAGAGATTACTAACCTGAATCCAACTAAACAGCTGAAAGCTTTATCGGAGAAATCGCTACATGTGTTAGTAATGGGCGGCAGCTTAGGGGCTAAAGCCATTAATGATATTGCACCGAGCGCATTTGCGCGCACAGTGCAATTAATACACGAAAATAACACATCATTAGCAATAGATATATGGCATCAAACAGGAAAGGGTAAGCAGCATAGCGTTAACGAAGACTATAAAACGTTAGGCGTGACAGCAAAGGTAGATGAGTTTATT
>JBLHVX010000119.1:0-5860 GCA_047628835.1 Granulosicoccus sp. | reverse complement strand
AAAAAAATCATTCACCAGCCCGTTAATCACGCCATATCCAACTCATTTGGTTTTGGTGGAAACAACTGCTGCCTCGCATTTAGCAGTACTGAGAAGTAAGGACGAAAATGAACCCAATTACCTTTAGTGTTTTAGGTGTAGGAGCATGGGGGCCAGGTTTTAGCGACTGGCGAACGCTGACAGCGCTAATGAGCACCCAACACTCTGACCCCGCACTACAAGATAACTACCGAAAAGGCCCCAAACCACAAATTATCCCCGCAAATGAACGCAGACGAGCTCCCGTCGCCGTGCGCCTTGCCGTAGAAAGCTCATGGCAGGCAGTTAACAACGCAAATATTTCTCCCAAAGATTTAGCCTGTGTATTTGCATCTGGCTACGGTGACACCCAGTTGACTGATTACATGTGTCGCGCACTCAATACCGAAAATAAACAATTGTCGCCCACTAAATTTCATAATTCAGTACACAATGCAGCAGCGGGTTACTGGACAATCAGTACCGACTGTAATGCACCGGCCAACTCTATAGCTGGGCTTGAGTGGTCCGTACCGCTCGCCCTGCTCGATGCCATAATACAATCAGCGCAAGAGCAGCGACCACTGTTAATCACCTGCTTCGATGCCGATGTTGCGCCAACTATGCTGCCCATCATGGATAATGACTTTTTATTTTCGTCGTCCATTGTAGTGACTACAGAGAAAGTCAGCCATGCACCACAGTTTACTCTAGAGCTTATCCAGCAAGCCTGTGATTGGCCGCCTGTTGAACTCAACAACCAATTACAGTCGCTCTATAATGACAATCCATCGGCTAAAATGTTGGCGTTACTTTCTTTAATCTCTTTACCTGCTAAACATTCCACACAAACAAGTAACTTATCTATTAATCTGCCTATAAACGAACACTCTTTAATTCGCATTACCAGAGTCTGTGATAAAAACTATGAAAACTAAGCTGAGCGATGTAGTCATTACTGGTGGTGGGCTCGCTGGTCTTTGCCTAGCCAAACAATTAAAGCAAGCCCACGACGATCTCGATATTGTTGTCTTGGAAAAAAATAAATTCCCAAGACCGCAAGCCATAGCCAAGGTGGGTGAATCTACTGTGGAAATTGGTGGTCATTACCTCAGTGAAACAATGGGGCTTAAAGATCATTTACAAGAGCGTCACTTAAGAAAGTTTGGCTTACGCTGTTATTTTGGCAAGGATGGACAGTTTTCCGAACTCGATGAGCTAGGCCCGAGCAAAAACTTTAGTATCCCCACCTATCAAATAGACAGAGGCGAATTAGAAAACCGTTTATTTAAAGACGTCACCGATTTAGGCGTACGCATAGAACAAGGCACCGCCACTGAGAGTATTCACTTAAACGGCAACATTCATCAGTGCGTGACTAATACCGCCGAAAAACAACAAACAACTTTTGAAGCACCCTGGATACTTGATGCATCAGGCAGGCAGGGCTTACTTAAAAAAACCTTAGGCTATCAAAAAACGAATAGCCATAAAGGCAATGCGGTATGGTTTCGTGTTGATAAGCGTATCGAAATCGATAGTTGGAGTAAAGACGAGCAGTGGCATCAGCAATGCTCACCACAAAAAAAACGCTGGCTTAGTACCAATCATTTAATGGGGGCAGGCTATTGGGTGTGGGTTATTCCGCTTTATGACAACATTACTAGCATTGGTATAGTGATGGATGATCAGGTGGTACAAGAATCTGGCTTCGATACCATCGAGCAAACCATGGATTGGCTTGCAGTCAATCAACCGTTATGCGCCAATGCCATTGGTAGCGCAAAAATAATGGATTTTATTAAAATCCGTGACTATTCCTATGATTGCAAGCAAGTGTTCTCATCCGACGGCTGGGCGATGACGGGCGAAGCAGGCGTATTTACGGACCCTTTTTATTCACCTGGCAGCGACTTTATTGCTATCAGCAACCAATATATCACCAGTCTAGTGAGTCAATCCAAGCAGGGCAAGAATATTGGCTTTGATGCAGCTATTTACCAAAAGTTTTATCAGTCAATTTATGCAAGCACATTATCACTTTACACTAATCAATACGGTGGCTTTGGTGATCGGCGGATGATGAGCATGAAGTTGCTATGGGATTTTACCTATTATTGGGGCGTGCTCAGCTTGCTCTACTTTAGGGGCTCGCTCACTAACATAAGCTTTATGCGAGAGGCCAGCTTACCGATAATAGAAATACGGGAAGTGAACAACCGGCTCCAAGCACAGTTTTCTGAGATGGCTAAGCTGCGTATTATTAGACCCACTAAAGGCGTATTTCTAGATCAGAACAATATCCCCGTGCTTCGTCACTTGAACGATTTGTTAAAAGAACCGGGGGACGTTAACTGTATTGTACAGCTCAATAAAAATATTGCTTTACTCAAGCGCATTAGCGTTATTATCATGGACGTTCTCTACAATAAACCGGTGACGCTTGAGGAAAGGGAGCTGCTATCGGACTACGGTACCCTAGCTCGTTAATGGGCTCGCTACGGTTATGGTTAGGTTATGGTTATGGTTATGGTTATGGTTAGTTCAGCTTATTTGAGTGTTGCTCAATCACCTCGAGTAACACCTTTCGGGGTAACTTACCGCTAGTTTCTCTAGGTAGACGCCCAACAAGATAAAGAGACTTAGGAATAAACACCGGATCGAGATGCTCTCGAAGAGCCGCTAGAATGACATTCTTTTCGGTATCAGCAACCACTACAGCCACCAATCTCTCTATGCCCGTAGAACGATTATTAATAATTAATACGGCTGCATCTTGAACATGATCAATCGCCAACAGTAAATTGGTTATCTCCGCAATCGAACCCCGCTTACCGGCAATATTAATCGCATCACTATTACGACCCAACAGCTGAAAACGTGTTGTGTCAATAAACGACAAGCGATCCTGCAAGACAATCTCACTAACAGGGAGGTGCTTAGCCATAACTCGGATTTCGCCCTGCCCTAATGCGTTAAATTCAAGACCATCAAACACCGTCCAGTATTCTGTCGTTGCAGTTCTTCGATAAGCCATCGAACCTATTTCACTACAGCCGTAAATTTCCATCAGTTCACCGCTACAGGCAACCTCAATTTGGCAAGCTAATGGCTGTGCTAGTGGTGAGGTCGCGCACAAGACCCTATCTATTTGAGGAAGCACAAGTTCACTAGACAGCAAGTAACGAAGATGCACCGGCGTAGAGACTAGCAATCTTGGCTCGGGCAAACGCTTAAGATGATTGACAATATCTTGAGCAAATAATGGTTGAGCGCTACTGACACAGACACTGGAAAATAAGGGTAAATAAACAGAAGTTTCCAAACCCCACATATGCTGCGCAGGAACCGTTGCTAACACATAGACCAGTGATTTTTCGGGTAAAAAATACTGGCCATTAATAGCAGAGCCACGAACGATGCTACCCCAGGTTTTGTGATTGGGTTGTGAGCGACCAGTTGACCCTGAGGTAAAGGAGATTGCTGCCAGGTGATCCACAGAAATAGTAGGTACCTGTATAGGCTCCTGCATAGTCACCCATGCTTCGTTGTCAAACTCAGACAATTTTGTTGATAACAAAAAAGACGCTACATTGATGTGCTCTACACCATCGGCCACCAACATATCACCGTTATGCACCACATAAGTCGTAGAGTACTGCTCGGTCAATAAAGATTGAGTGGCTGTATTTTTATTAGGCGGCAAGAGATTGGTGCTGCCGCGCACAATCACCGCACAAAAACCAACTAAAAAAGCATAACGATCACTGCATAAATTAATTGCATACGAGCCTTCCGGTAATTGGTTTGATAGCCGCTGTACATCGCTTATAAATTCAGCGCATGAAACTATCTTTGACCGGGATGTATTTGATAGGGATGTATTAGGCGGGGATGCTACAAGAGCATCAGTGTGCGTAAAAACACAAAAGGCCTCTGATAGAGGCCGCAAGAGCAGGGGTGTCTGAGAGGACATCTGTGATTAAACCGTTTTGTGTGTTTCTACAAACTCGCACAATGCAGCAAGTGTTGAGAATGCTTCGCGCACAGAATCGTCTTCCGCTTGCATTTGCACCCCGTATTTTTGAGAGACCGCCAACGCAACTTCTAAGGCATCGATGGAATCTAGCCCCAAGCCTTCGCCAAACAAATGCTCATCTGCTTGCATTTCAGAGGGCTCAATATCTTCTAAGTTCAATGACTCGACAATGAGTTCAGCCATTTCTTGCTGTATAGGTGTGAGCGGCATAGTAAGTTTTAGTCCTAGATTAATACTGGATAAATAATAGTCGTGCTTAGCGAGTTTTCATACCTAAAATATATCTATTAGTAGACGGGCTAAATATTGAATTCAGGAATTTATTGCTATGCTTGGCTAATTTACGATAATTATAATATCCAAATTTTTTTTAGACCATTATAATATCGACCACTGCCAGAGGTCTTGTATTATAATAGACTCCGACATCCATAACAACGATCAACAAACGATTCAAAACCATGCCAAAACTTTTATTACGCTCTGTCGGCATATTGCTTGGCATCACCTACCCCTTCTTGGTCTATTTTGGCATACAACGATTTAATGCGAGTACTTTTGCCATCATCATTCTGATTGCTCTTGCCGTTAGAGGCTATTCCACTATGGCAATGTTAAATGTTTGGCAGGCAGCCTCACTCATAGTGCTAGTCACTTACAGCCTAGTAACTGCCATATTGAACAGCCAGATAATGTTATTGTTTTACCCCGTGGTCGCGAGTATAAGCATTGCTTGCGTATTTTTTGTTTCTCTCAAGGACAAACAGCCTCTGCTAGAAAAAATTGCAGAGCGCATGGGAGAAGTTATCAATAAACATGCCCAACATTACCTGTATTGGCTTACCTTCATATGGGGTATATTATTAGTCATCAATGGTGTCATTGCAGCCTACACAACTTTTTATCTGACCTTAAAACAATGGGCACTATATAATGGTTTTATATCCTACATATTGCTCGGAAGCTTTTTTATGATTGAACTTATTTTTCGTCACTTTTATAAAAAACATAAAAAAAAGCAAGATGTTTTAGATGGATAAACTAACAGAAAGACTAGATCAATTTTTATCAGCTGCCAAGACTAATGACTGGCCCGATATAACGATGGTCAGTAAATCAACGAATACAGACAGCGACAGTGATAACGAAAAGCCAAATACCGTCACGCTGTCACTCACTGTAAACGCTCAGCTATCTTATTTAGAGGGGCATTTTCCGGATAAACCTGTGGTGCCGGGAGTCGTTCAGGTACACTGGGCCAGCATACTCGCCCACAAGTTGTTTACTATCTCAGGCGCGTTTTTAAAAATGGAAAACGTGAAGTTTCAGTCGATGATATTACCCGACCAAACAGTAGAGCTAACCCTCACCAACCACGCTGAGAAGCAACAAGTCGCGTTTAATTATAGCCTAGGCTCAAATACTGTATCTGAAGGTAAGCTTTACTTTCATGGATAAAACAACCCCTGACCTATCGCCTGAACTAGCGCAAGCAAGCAGCTATTGTCTGATGGTTCCCCATTACAATCATCATCAACAGTTCGCTCTATTTCTGCCTGAAATACTGTCTAGCCAACTACCTTGCATTATTATTGACGATGGTAGCGATCCACACTCATTGAGCTCACTTAAAAAAACGCTAGCTGACCAGACATCAATTTATCTTTATGAGCATAGATACAATCGAGGCAAAGGCGCTGCGATTAAAACCGGTATCTGTCACGCACGGGCCCAAGGGTTTACACACGCAATACAAATTGATGCCGATGGACAGCACAATGTAAATGATATTCCCTCGTTTAT
>JBLHVX010000118.1:0-5954 GCA_047628835.1 Granulosicoccus sp. | reverse complement strand
ACAGGAATGTTACTGGCTTCCCGGGGGATAATTCCCGGTATGCAGTATGCGCAGCAACTAGTGACAATTGATGATGCGGCGGTTATGCACAAACGCTTAGAAGGTGAGAAAAAACGCTTTGCTGGATCCGAGCTAGTAGGAAAAACATTGGGTGTTGTTGGTCTTGGCGCTATTGGTTCTATGGTCACTGAAATGGCGTTATCTTTAGGTATGAAAGTGTTGGGTTATGATCCCGCGTTATCTATCGAAGCCGCATGGCGTTTACCTAGCCAAGTGAAGAAGATGGATGATTTACATAGTTTATTAGCCAATGCCGACTTTGTCTCATTGCACGTGCCTGCTATCGAACCTACATATCACCTTATCAATAAGGTGGCTCTTCAGCATATTAAAAAAGGCGCGGTGTTATTGAATTTTGCACGAGAAACTATCGTTGACCCAGACGCTATTGTCGAAAGTTTAGATGCCGGACATTTAGGCAAATATGTATGTGATTTTCCAGAACCCTGCCTGTTAGGCAGAGATGATGTAATGGCAATGCCGCATATTGGCGCAAGTACCGCAGAGGCAGAAGAAAATTGTGCGGTAATGGCGGCTGATCAATTAATGAATTTCTTAGAAAGCGGTAATATAAAAAATTCAGTGAATTTCCCAAATGTATCGATGGGCCAAGCAGGTGTGTGCCGATTAACGTTTACGAACATTAATGTTGCGGGTGTTCTGGGTGAAGTGTTATCGGTGTTTACTAGCTACCAAGTGAATGTGGTGGACATGGTGAATAGAAGTCGAGGGGAGATTGCCTACAATATTATTGATTTGGAGCAATTACCTGAAGAAAAAGCATTAGCTGATATTCGATCACTTGAAAATGTTATTGGATTACGTTTGATTCATCACTAAGGTCTATTATGGCTAGTTATAAAATTATATTTTATGTTCCCGAAAGCCATGTTGAGCAGGTTAAAGAAGCTGTTTTTTTAGCGGGAGCTGGGCAACAAGGGTATTACGAAAATTGCTGCTGGCAAGTCTTGGGTGTGGGGCAATTTCGCCCCTTGGTGGGCAGCAAGCCTTTTATCGGCACACACGACGATTTCGAGCAGCTTGCAGAGTATCGGGTAGAGGTGTTGTGTGACGAACAATATCTCACAGCCGCTATCCACGCGTTAAAAGCCGCGCACCCTTACGAAGAACCTGCGGTTGATGTTATTTTGCGGCATTTCGACTAGTTTTTTTTTCGATATTTTCAATATGTAATGGAAAGTTATCGTGCTTCCGGTCAGCGAAATAACGTCTTAGCGTTTTTTCTACAACTGTAAATGCCAGGTCATTCCAGGGAATATCCTCTTCCGAAAATAGGGCAACCTCTAGGGATTCAGTGCTTGCTTTGAAGTTTGTATCAAGTAAGTCGGCTTTGTAAATAAAATAAACTTGATTGATGTGAGGTAGGTTAAACAAGGCGTATAGCTTATCAATGTGTAAATTTGCATAAGCTTCTTCCCAAGACTCTCTTAGTGCTCCTTGTTCCGTTGTTTCACCGTTTTCCATAAACCCTGCAGGGATCGTCCACAGCCCATATCGAGGCTCTATGGCCCGCTTGCAGAGTAGTACCTTATTGCCATATATGGGTAGGCAACCGGTAATGATGCGGGGATTCTCATAGTGGATGGTTGCGCATTGAATGCTGAGGCAAACAAAACGTTCACGGTTATCGTCTTCCGGGATAGATAGGGCTACGCGTTTGCCACAGCTACTGCAAAAATTCATACTATGTATTCTCTTGGGGTTAATGCATAGTATACATAGTCTGTGTATCTACGACCTTAACGAGAAGGAAAAGCGAGAATATCTGCCATTTTATTTTCTGTGGATGTATTAACGTCTGAGTAGTTTCGCAAAGGATCATTAAAACCGGATATTTGATTTAACCACCCCCTAAGCTCAGCAAATGATTCATGCATCAATTGGCTTATTTTCATACAAGAGCCCATAGGTGAATGCAAATGTAATTGGCGATGAGCGTCTATCTGAAACTGTAATCCGCGTAAGCGCGGTTGAAGTTGTTTTGGCGCATTATTAATTAATCGTTCTACTTGTTTTTGACGCAAATCTTCAAGTGCTTCAGGATCTTCTTTGGCTAAGGTTGTTAGCGTATCGAAATTGGGTAAATATGACATATCTACTTCTCCTCGCGCTTATGATCATTCGAGATCCCCATCTCAACAACAATGATTAGCCACGCAGTTATGGTCTATCTTTTTTAGCTGTGCTGGTATGGTACAAAAAAAACTTTGATATGTAGAGTGGCTTTTCTAGAACAAATAGTTATTAGGGGTTGTATGTATTTTGATCTTATTATCTGTTTTTTGTTCAAGAAGTGTGTTTTACACTCAAATAGCTTCTCAGTGGGGTTTAATGGAGCTTTTGTCGCGTAAAAGTATTTATAACTGAAATAACCCCATTTGTATTATAGGAGAGAGTTTTTGAGTAATGATGTAGAAAATCACCTTAGAACGGTACTTATTTCTATTTCTGAGGTGACCGACGCTGATAATCGACACGTCAATAGCCTAGCCTCTAGCAAGCTAGCTAAAGGCTCCGCAGGGGCGTTATCAGTAGGAGGCGGTGCTGATGCCCAGAAAACCCATCATTTGCACGGCCGAGCTTCTGTTCTCGTCCCATTGGTTAAAAAGCAAGATGGCTGGCACATAATACTGACGTTACGTGCGAAAAATATGCGTCACCATGGTGGGGAAGTCGCTTTTCCTGGCGGTATGTGGGAGGAGGGTGATCTTACGCTTGTTGATACAGCTTTACGTGAGTGTGAAGAAGAAATTGCTATTCCAGCGAGTAACGTCTCTATTCTAGGTGGTCTCAATAGCGCACCTACTCGACGCTCAACACTTGTTAGGCCTGTGGTTGGGGTGGTGAAAAGTATGACTGGACTAATGGCTAATCCAAGGGAAATAGCAGATATCTTTACTGTGCCAGTCGATTTTTTCAATAGAGACCAACGTATTAGAACTGATATATTTTCACGCCGCGCAGAACGGGATAAAGCGGATAGTTTTTGGGTGCCAGCATATCAGTATCAACAATATGAAATATGGGGGTTTACGGCTGCGGTCATTGTTGAACTTGTTAATCGTGGTTTCGGTGCAGGTCTGACTAGAGAAAACTCTGCCCCCGAAAAAAAATGGTAGTGGGTTTACAGAGGTAAACAGATAGAGTTATTGGCTACATTTTATCGTTTTTATCCGTTTTTTATGGCAGTATCTGCTAAAATCGACTAACTATTATTTAGATGTGAGTTATGACGTATATGAGTTCTATTTCTTCTGGTGGCGTAGAGTCTGGTTTGGATGAACAGCCGGTTAAATCGCCCTGTATTTCTATTTGTGCCTTGGATACCGAAGGAGTGTGTAGCGGGTGTTTTCGCAGCGGTGATGAGATTCGTTCTTGGGGAGCCTATACCAATGCTCAGCGATTAACTGTATTGAATATAGCGCATGAACGAGAGAAGAAGGTTAATCCATTTCTGTAGATGGGTAGATGACTACTAATTATGTATCTACTCAGCACTGCCGGTAACTGTTCAGATTGCAGTCAAAATTGTGGTTAGCAAGGCGAAAAAGGTGAGTTTGCAAGTGTAAATAATCATTGTTTTAACGCAGATCAGCGCGATTTTGACTGTGAGCTGAGTAGTTACCTAATTATTTGCCTTGATAGTCTACTATAAAGCGATGCATGTCTGGGTTAATGACTATCATCTTCGTCGGTGGTTTTCTTAGATATACGTTTCACTCTTGCGTTTTCTATCATTGTGCTAGAGATACCTTGTGTTTCAAAACGATAACCCGACAACATAAAGCTGATATGTCCCTTAGGAATGGTTTCTAAATATTCCATCATTAAACCATTGAGTGTTTTTGGGCCATTAGTGGGTAAATTCCAATCAAGAGACTTATTGATCTCTCTAATAGATGCGCTACCTTCAATAACATTCCACCCTGCATCAAGTTTGCGGATATCCGGCTGCTGTGTTTCCGCCACATTAGTAGTGAAGTCGCCGACAATTTCTTCTAACAAATCTTCTATAGTCACTAAGCCTTGAATATCACCATATTCGTCAACAATAAGTGCCAAGCTGTGTTTTTTCTTTTGAAAATTGAGTAGCTGAGTATGTAACGGCGTGCTTTCTGGAACAAAATAAGGAGTGTGCATTAAGCGCCTAATGTTACTGCTTATATCATTACTTTCATCTAGTAAAAAACGTGTGGTATAGCGTAAATGAAAGATCCCGACGACATTATTAATATCGCCCTCGTACACAGGAATACGTGTGTAATCCAAACGCTTAAGTTGCTCCAATAGTGTCTGCGGACTATCTTCTAGATTGATACCGATAATTTCGCTACGCGGAATCATAATGTCTTCAACTGAGGCTTTTTCTAAATCGAGTATGTTGAGAAGCATATCTTGATGTTGATCAGGAATTAGATCTCCCGCCTCATCCAGTACGGTGCGTAACTCGTCCGGGTGTAAATGTTGAGTTATAGGCGATGGCGCTGTATTGATGCCAAATATCCTCGCTAAGGCATTCGACATATGATTGACTAGCCATACAGCAGGATAGAGAATAAAAAGCAGTGGTTTGAGTATTAATGTAAAAGGAAAGGCTACTTTTTCGGGATATAACGCCGCGATGGTTTTAGGCGTGACTTCTGCAAAAATCAATACGGCGAGCGTTAACAGAATACTGGCGCTCCATACCGCATCTTCGCCGTACATACGTAAGGCAATAAGAGTGGTGAGTGCGGCCGCGAAGTTATTAACTAGGTTGTTGCCGATTAAAATCATGCCAATAAGGCGATCTGGACGCCTAAGTAGAGATGCGGCACGTATTGCGCCTTTGTGTTTCTTTTTTTCTAGGTGGCGTAAGCGATATCGGTTCAGTGACATCATTGCTGTTTCGGAACTAGAAAAAAAGCTAGATAAAACGATGAGAATGCCTAGAAAACTAAAAAGCAGGCTCAGGGGAATGTCGTTCAAGGAGTTGTTAACCTCTAGAAGTGTAGATACGGCTTATATTAAAGACTTTCGCCATTTAGGCAAGCCTTAATTAGTACCCATCCAGAAATAGGACTCTCCTGCGGGAAAATAAAAACGGCCATCTTCGCACCACTAGATGTAGTTGTTTGCAATCAGCAAAAACCTGTATCTAGTAGCCCCATCCTTAAATAGGAATGACCATTTTTATTTCCCCTCGCGACGAGCCATTTATGGATGGACACTAATTAGACCATGCTATCGCTTAATTGCATTTGTTTATCTAGGTTTTGTTTAATGCGTTCTAACGCACGATCAAATAACGGTTTGGCGGTGCCATCTAGTACAGTCGCTTTTTCCGATAATATATCCCTAGCGAGTTCTACTCGAGAGAGCATGGTCACTTCTTGGCTGCTTTGATTGATAAGTATGTATGTTAGGGTGTCAGCACTAAAACCACTGATCTTCATTCTCTCGGTTTTGTCATATTCAACCCATGTGCCAGGTTCGATGAGCTTAATGTAGTTCATTACACGCTCTTCTTCAGGTGTTGGAGTGTTAGGTATGACATTTTGGGTGTTCTTTTCATCGTTGGTTGCCGCAACTGTGTCGTGCTTGGTTAGCGTTGTTTTAATGTATTGTTTATTTATGATATCGGTTTTTAACTGTTCTAACCCAGTTAGAACAGAAGTCGTTTTAGCTGGATTGTAAGCAATGTCTGTCAGGCCAATCTTTACTTGTTGGATAATGTCGTTAAATTTATTTTCGAGTTGGTCTGTATTACCTTGTGCCTTTTTAATGGAACAGTAAGTAATAATGTTGTCAATAATGGCGAGAGATTCGATTAATTTTTTAGAACCGTCGTCATCTTTTAATTGTAAAAAAGTCAGGTAGACGAACCATGGAGA
>JBLHVX010000117.1:0-5996 GCA_047628835.1 Granulosicoccus sp. | reverse complement strand
TGTCCAGAGTCAGCACTGTACGCAGCGCTTCATCATCGTGGAGATGGCGCATGTCGTCTAAATGATAACTGCCTTCATGCTGCATTAGCACCCGTGCTTTAATAAAATCAGATGGATGAAAATAAGTCGTTCGTGGCGTCGAGTTTATAGGGTAAAATAATCGTCAGCCTTGAGTTGTTGCACCCATTGGCTGATGGACTGTTTTTTCGCAAACCATTATGCAGCCAAGGCTTCCTTGGTTTTTAGCTTTTCTATCTGGGGATTAGGGTACTTGGCTCTTGTTTACGACGCTGGATTTATGTGTAGACCGAAGAATATTTCACGTCTTTTTTTTGCTGGAGCTGATGGGGTTTAGATGTTTTGGAAACATTAGGCTTTAAACCAAAGGCTGACAAAGAAGAAACGCTGATTTATTTAGCAGCTTATCGTCCGGAATAGCGGCCTATACTTTAGTCTGTTTTGATGCTTTATTTGAAATGCTTCAAGTATCCATTTTTTTCTTGTAAAGATTCATTTTCAACATTCTTTGCACTACTTTAATAGTTTTTTTGTGTTGTTCTATTCTTGAGCCAGTAAGGGCTTTATTCATCCATGCGACACCATGAAATTCTCGACTATTGTTATTTTCTTAATGATGCCCTAAAAATTTTTCTTTGAGTGCATCCAGTAATGCAGTGCTATAAATGTTGAAAGTGTATTCTTTGGGATGCTAAACGTAGTGATTTTATATCGTCAATTTTGACCATTAATGAAAAACAGTTGATGTCAATTGATACGTCAGAATCCCAGTTTTTTTCATTGCTAATGATCCTATTCCGGGCTTTGTACCTCTCCGGTAATTTTATGCTTAATCAGGTGTGTTTTTTAATTTTTCTGATTAAACTGTGAATTGTTGATAATGCTCGCATTAAGAGATTGTCTGCAAGCATATCCTTTTAACGGCTAATGCGGGATACTGCGCTAAAAGCAACTGTTCTATCGTATAGTTTAGGTAAAATAACCTAATAATTGTGTTTATCCTCTCTAATTGATGCAATGGTTTTTTTAGTCTTGAGTGGTAATGGTGTCAGGTAGGAAATGAAAGCATTAAAAGGGAGTGCAGTATGAGATTTTTCACTACTAACTATTAAATTGGCGCTCAGTAATATGGCTAAGTCAGCAATAGAATTACCTATACCCCTAGTGTGGATATGGAAGAGCTATGATCAGCTAGATGATGCATCTTTTGAACGCTTTCAGCAGCGTTTTAGTGATAGTGAAAAGCAACGAATTAATAATATAAGCTCAAAAACGCGATGGCGAGAGTATATAGCAGGGCATTATTTGTTGCGGAAAATGTTGGACACGTTATTTTCAGATGAGTTGGAGTGCGACACGATAGAGCACCAGCGACATCAAGCCCCTCGCTTTAGAGATCGGTCTGTCAATCTCGATTTTAATATTTCGCATAGTCGAGGACTTATCATTTGCCTTGTGAGTCAGCAAGGTGATGTCGGCATTGATATAGAAATGCCGAAAAAAACAGTTAATATTGACGCTATAGCAAAGGCTTATTTTTCTGGAAAGGAAGCAAGCTTAATTCATAGTTTGAGTGCTAAGGAAAAAAAAATAGAGTTCTATCGATTGTGGACACTGAAAGAAAGCTTAATGAAAGCAACGGGCGAGGGAATAACTAAAGTAGGTATGCAGCTTGAATTTACCCAGTGGGGACAACAGGCCCCACATTCAAAGTGGTATAGTTATAGTTTTGTTTATGCTGCTCATTATGGCGCCATAAGCCTACCGTATTTCTTAGGTGATAGTGTCAATATTCATGTCTATGAGTCTGACATGGTATTGGATGGCATCATTAATATGCCCTTAGTCGAATATACATCATCATTATAAAAGCATTTTTTTAAGTGTATGGATTCCTCGTAATTTAACCGTAAGGTTCAATTTATCATTATAAAATAGTCGTTACTCATATTGATCAATCAAGCCAGCGCTATTGTTTCTCGGTACTTTTTTTCCTCAGTACTTTTCTTTCCCAGTACTTTTCTGCTTCGAGAATTTATCCGTTAATTAATTACTTAGCTTGTACGCATCAATTCGTTTCGAAAACATCATAGGAACATATAAAATATCGCCTTTCGAGGAAATGTCAGCTGCATGTTTCCCTACATTAAACAGCGTTTTTACTTGATCATTCTTATATTCAAAGACATTACCGTTCATCCAATCGTTAACAATAGTGGTGTCGCCCATTATGGTAATGCCGTCAAGGTTGCCTAACTTTTGAGCAGCTTTATATGGGCTAATGGCTTGGGTGTTCAGGTTTATCGTCGATAAACCGCCGAGCACTTCGGTAGAAAAATCATCATTTAACCCTTCGCCCCACGTGGCAACGATCAATTCCTTATTATTAAAAAATAAACCATTAGGGTGGGGCAGAGCTTCTTTACTTATCCACTGAGATAACTCCGTACCGTTATATTGGTAAATTCCGCCCCCTAACATATCGCTGATATACACCTTGCCTTTATCATCCACGGCCACATCATTAAGCATGACACTCCTGTCGGCTTTAACAGAGCGCAATAGCTCGCCTTTTCCTGCATCAATAATATGTAGCTCTTGCATATCGGCCACATACAATCTGTTGTTATGTATTGCCATGCCTTTAGGGGCATTCATACCCATTACCCATGCGTGATGTATCACGCTGCCATCGTCTGCTAACAAACTAATATAACCTTTACCATTTAGCTCGGTAGGTTTGCCGTTAATATTCGATACATACAGCAAAGGTTTGGTCGGGTGGGGTAATACCGATTCTGGTTCATCAAAACCGATACTACTCCAATGAATATCAGGGGCAGCTAAGGCTTGGGCTGTGTTAATAGACACTATAGTTACTCCGGTGATGAATAGGCGGTTAAGGGTGCTTGTGTTTAATCGGATGTTAAATAGGGCACTGAATGAAGTGTTAAATAGGGACATGCTGCGGCCTCGTGGTAATAGCTAATGAAGTAATGTGAACACGTATGTGAACGACGAAGCTATTATGCTATATTTGATCCTTGGTTTTTTATTTTAAGCTAAAGGTATCCTCAGGTGATACTTTTTTGGGCGAGAGGTATCTGAAATGACATTGCGACCTGTAGAAGAGAGTTTTATAGAGGAAATGAAGTCGGAGTCAAAGCAGAAGCTGCAAGGCTCGCAAGAAAATGGCAGCGACGACCAACAGAGAGAAAACGTATTCCTAATGCTCAAGCGGGCGCTAAAAGCCAAAGGCTACACCTATAGTAAATTGGCGCAGGCGATGAGCATGAGCGAGCTGTCTATTAAGCGTTTATTTAAAGATAAAGATTGTAAAATGAGCCGATTGTTAGAAATCTGCGGCATTATAGGGCTAAGTATTGATGAACTTGTCAACATGCAGCAACGTTTTAAGCACACCCCAGAATTCCTTTCTGAAGACGTAGAGCGTGCATTGGCTTCCGACAAACGTTTATTTCTACTGTTGATTCTTCTAGTATCGCAATTGGACATCGCGACCGTTAAAGAAGAGTTAGCGCTAGACAATTCTCAGCTTTATCTACATTTACGGACTCTAGAAAACCTCGGGTTAATCCAATTATTAAATAATGATAAATACCGCTTTACGGTAGCGCTACCCATACGCTGGCGGATGACTGGCCACTTATCGGTGCTGATTAAAACCATTAATCAGCGTTACATAGCCCATTGCCTCGATAATGAAGATCATCCTGATTATGTGTTTTCAACGGCAAGCCGCCTAATGACTGAAAATAGCGCCCAGCAAGTTCAAAAAAGCCTGCGCAAAGTACAAGAAGAATATAGTTACCTAAGCACCCAGGACCAAATGTTTTACCAGCGGGAAGAGCTGCGCTTATATAAGCTGGTTTTTGGTATGGGGCCGTTTCCTACTGAGATTATTCTTGCAGAGAAGGGGTAATCTAAAATTCAACATCCAATACAGGGTGTTTCGATGAAAACGAGCAATAGAAACGAGAAATAAGGTCAGGCTCGATTGAGATTTATAAGTGTTATTCAGGTCAACTGACGTTGACCCTTTTAGTCCACTCTTTGTACTGCCCAAAAGGAATGATGTCTTTGAAATTTTCCAAACGTCTAAAAATAGTTTCCGTAGTTTTTTTGTTACTAAGTGCAATCTTCATTTTTTTATCCTTTACTAAAAATAATGTTGAACCGCCTCCAATGACAGTGCAAGAGAAAAAAGCAAAATTTAGCGCATTAATTGTTCCCGCCGTTAACACGGTGTACGCAAATTTAATGAGGCAATATGAAGAAGTTAAAAAAATACTAGATGCAGGTAAAAGTAGTGATGCTATTGAAAAATTGAAAGTTGAATATAAAGCCACTACTAATAGCGAATTACTGATGGCACTTAAGCCACATCCAAAAAGTATTGCCATAGCGCAAGCGGCAATGGAAAGCTCTTGGGCGACTTCTCGTTTTTTTAGAGAAGCGAATAATGCATTTGGTGTGTGGTCATTTAATGAAGATGAACCACGCATTGCAGCGTTAAAAAAACGTGATGATAAAACTATTTGGGTAAGAAAATACAGAACAGTCGAAGAGGCCGTATATGATTATTATCGCACATTAGCCCGAAGTAATGCTTTTGCTGAATTTCGGCAAGCTAAAATGATCAGTAATGATCCTTTTATACTAGTGACAAAGCTAAATGCTTACTCAGAAAAAGGCAGCGTATACGGCGAAGCACTGGCTTCAATTATCAAGTTTAATAAATTTGATAATTATGATAAACATTAGTTTATGATGTAGGCATTAGAGAGTAATATGTTTAATACAGTATTTTTTTCAGGTTATAAAAATTCAGTCAATGGTCATTGGCAAAAATTCTGGTACAAAGAACTCAGTAATAGCTACTGGCTGAGCAAGGTGATTGGTAAAACCCAGATTGCGTAGCTTGGGTCGAAGCGCTTAATTTACTTATCCAATCTCTTGACGGCCCTATTTTATCAGTAATTCATAGCTTGGGCGGCAGTACGGTTGTTGAATGGAACAAGAAGCACACTGCACATATGCTGGGCGTTCTCATGGTTGCTGCTCCCGATGTACATGGTGTGAATTTTCCAGAAACAATATCAGGCTATTAAACACCACCTTTACGACACTACCCTTTCCAAGTGTAGTGTTGGCAAGTACGGGTGACCCTTGTTGTGAAATAGATAGAGCAAAATATTTTGCAAAATCTTGGGGTAGTAAGCTCATTAGCGTGGGGGATTTAGGCCACATTAATGCTGATTCGAATCTTGCTGAGTGGCCGGAAGGTCAGAGTCAGCTAAACAGTTTCGTTGGATCTTTAGGTCTGGTTGGTTATAACACTAATTTTAAAATTACAGTAGATAATTAACTAATTGTGGCCTTTACACGTTAAATAAAAGCGAAAAAATATAATGTTTGAGATAAAAACAGTCGCATTATTTCTGATGACAGCTATTGCAGAAATCGTGGGGTGTTACCTGCCTTATCTTTGGATTAAGCAAGATAAGAGTGTTTTGCTACTGATTCCCGCAGCGATAAGTCTTTCATTATTTGTATGGTTGCTGACGTTGCACCCTACTGCAACGGGTAGAGTTTATGCCGCTTACGGTGGGGTTTATGTTTTTACTGCGGTGCTATGGCTTTGGGTGATTGATGGCATTAAACCCACTGTATGGGATATGGCCGGTGCCTTAGTGGTACTTTTAGGTATGGCTATTATTATGTTTGCGCCCAAAAATGCATAAAATGTAATAGGATCAGGATCAGGTCAAAGGAGGTACATGTTTTTACCTCGTTGTACATCCAATTGAAGTGCCCTAATCCCCAGATAGAAAAGCTAAAAGCGAAGGAAGCCTTGACTGTATAATGGTTTGCGACAAAACAGTCCATCACCCGATAGGTGCAACAACTCAAGGCTGACAATTTTTTTACCTTACAAACTCGACACCACGAAAGAC
>JBLHVX010000116.1:0-5999 GCA_047628835.1 Granulosicoccus sp. | reverse complement strand
GAGCGCTGCGAACGTTTTGTTAGCGACTATCAATTGTCTACTTACGATGCTGGCATTCTTAGCGACAATACACATACCGCCTTCTTCTTTGAAGAAGCCGTTAAGCAGTGTGGCGATGCTAAGCTAACGGCTAACTGGATAATGGGTGAATTGAGTGCGCGATTAAATACAGATGAGCTAAACATTACCGCGAGCCCTGTCAGCCCAGCTCAACTTGCCAATCTTATTGAACGCATCAAAGACAACAGTATTTCTAGCAAAATAGCCAAGCAAGTGTTCGATGATTTATGGAAAGGCGAAGGCGAAAGCGCTGACGCAATTATCGAAGCCAAAGGCTTAAAGCAAGTATCCGATAGTGGCGCACTAGAATCAATGGTAGATAACGTGATTGCCAATAGCAGCGCACAAATCGACAACTACAAAAATGCTGACCCCGAAAAACACCCTAAAATGCTTGGCTATTTTGTCGGGCAGATAATGAAAGCGTCTAAAGGACAAGCAAATCCAAAAATGATTAATGACATTTTAGTCAAAAAACTAAACGAACTACTTTAAGGCATAAAGCAATGGCACTAAAAAAAGACAAAGAGAAAGTACTGGGCGAATTCTTTGATGACGAACGCATCAAATCGTTTTTTAATTATGAGTCAGACGACACCGAAAACGCCGACTTTCATTTATTAGAAAAAGCTTATCGAGGCATGATCGCAGAAAACTTTGCGAGTTTTGTCACTTTCTTTATCGAAGCAGGCAAAGATATTAATGCTGCCAATCAAAACGGCGATACATTTTTACACAGCATCAAAGGACATAAGCAAGCAGAAGAGTACATTAACACCTTAGAAAAGTTAGGCGCACAGTAAACAACAGAATCAGCAAGAAAGAATCAATAGAAAATCATAGGTGATTACATGTATAGAGCACCCAATAAAAACAATATTCTCTCTGGCCTAAATTACCTTAGCCAAGGAGCCGCTCTATTATTCAAACCAGGAATGAAACGCTTTGTATTGATCCCTTTTGCTGCCAACTGCATTGTATTTATCATCCTGACGATTTCGTTAATCAGTCATTTCTCTAGCCTACAGCTTTGGTTTGCTAGCTTATTCCCATCATGGCCATGGATATCGTATCTGGTAGCTTTTTTGACGGGGCTATTTATCTTTTTTATTTTGTTGATCTATGGCTATAGTTTTACTCTGTTGAGTAATATTATTGCGGCACCCTTTTACGGGCGACTTGCCGAAAAGCTAGAAGCGAACATTTGTGGGGAGAGTGTTCCAGAGGAAAGTATCAGCAGTATGATTTTGCGCACCTTACGTCGCGAGATGGTCAAACTCTTTTATTTTATTAGCCGTGGTTTATTTGTACTTATTGGTTTATTTGTATTGTCGTTTATCCCATTACTGAATTTACTTGTGCCATTTATCGCCTTACTGTGGGGCACATGGGTGATGGCATTACAATACATAGACTACCCTGCCGACAACCACCAAATGCCATTTAGCACCTTGCGTGAGCGTTTAAAACAACAGCGTATGTCTTCTATTGGTTTTGGCGGAGTGATTATGGTGGCGAGCATGATACCGGTGATTAATATATTCATTATGCCTATTGCAGTTGCGGGCGGCACGCTGTTTTGGATTAACGAACTTCGTCAAGACGCGATTACTAGCCGTGTAATCGATCACGATAGATTATAAAAAGAACAAAAAAAGGTCAAGCTGAGAAATTACTCGCAGACCGGAATCACTACGCTATGAGCTGTTTCAAAATTGGCAGTTAGCAAAATTAACGGAGACCTACCAATTTATTGAAGATAATATCACCCTAAACGATACTCAAAAAAAGAAGTTTCTATAGGTGAAATCGCGCTAGCCACCAGCCTTAATTGGTTAGAGTTTCGCGAGCTACTCGTTTAGACACTGCCCTAAGTTAAGCCTGTGGCATGACCATTTTATTACTCGCAACTCAGTGCTAGCTACCACACCAGGGGGTGACAAGCACGATTATGGAGTCAATGGAAAAAAACGAAAATTTCAATACGTAAGAGAAGAACACTGAGCTACAAAATAAATATATATCTTTTTTTAATCATAACCAACGTTCGCTATACCTGTGGATATTTTCATAATGAATTGGGCATAAAAATATCCTAGCGTATAACCGAAATACGGGGCAATGACTATCATCATTCCTCATCACCTTCATCATCACCTTCACCTTCACCCATCACAATATCCTTACCTGCTTGCTTCGCACGAAAAAGGCATGCTTCCGCAACGCTGACCTGATCACTGGTGCGTGAGCCTAACTCGTTTGAAATTCCCGCGCTAAACGTTAACGACAGTTTTCCTTCGGTTGCGGTAAAGGCTTCTGCCGATACAATCTTACGAACCTGCTCAAGCAAGGTTACCGCCTTATCGTTAGATAAGCCGCTCATCAAACAATAAAATTCTTTGCCAGAAGATCGTGCCAATATAAATCGAGACAAGGCTTTTTCGATAAGCGAGGCAAATTGCTTAAGTATACTATCGCCAACTTCCGGGCCGTAGTTATCGTTCACCACTTTAAAATCATCGATACTAATGATGGCTAGCGCTAATGGAGAATTACTAGCTTGAGACTTTTCACGTAACACTTCGCTTTTTTCGAAGAAATAACGGCGACTGTAAAGGCCAGAAACATAATCACGATTCGCTGAGTCTCGAATTTGAGCGATAAGATCTAACGACTCAATATTGTGATTAATACGGCAATAAAACTCTTCAGGGTTAAAGGGTTTGCGCAGAAAGTCATTCGCGCCTGCTTTTATCAACTTTACTGACAGCCCATTTTCACCTTCCGCTGACAATCCAATAATCACTAAATCAAATTTTTCATATTTACAGCGTAAATTTTTCACCAACTCACAGCCGTCCATATTAGGCATATTGTAATCGGTGATTAATAGCTGGATATCAGGATGCTGTAAAATAACTTTGATGGCATCAATACCGTCAACAGCTTGAAAAATTTCAAATTGGTGGCGAGATAACAAATTCACAATATGCTTACGCATGGTGGTCGAGTCTTCGACCACCATGACTTTAATAGACTGATTTTTTTCTAAGCGCTGAATGGCTTTTACTGCATACTGGTAAGAATATTTACCCTCTTTGGTGACGTAATCAACAATACCTTTAGACAGTAATTTTTCTCTGCGAACAGTATCGATAGAGCCCGCTAATACCACAGTGGGTATTTTGCACTCTAAGGTGTAATCCACGACTTCGCCATCGGGCGCATCAGGCAAATTAAGATCAACCAAAGCAGCGAATATATTGCCTTTATGCTGTTCATATAATTCTCTTGCTTCCGCAAAAGTGGTGGCCAACAAAATATTGAAATCCAGCTCTTGCTTAATAATATGCAGAAGGATTTTTGCGACAATAGGGCTATCTTCGACAACCAATATACTATTTGCTGTACTTTTCACTATATTATCCTAATCAGACAGGTATCCTATCTAGTGTAGTCAAAAATAGAGCATAGGCTAATAAAAAAGTAATAAAACAACGACAAAGAAGGGCTAGGTAGGCATGAAGAATGCACGCCTACGAGTGTGGCATGATTAACGGCTAGCGATCAAAGATTTAAATGAGTGGCCACTAGTAGCCTGTCGGGCTTAGGGGATCGTAGCGAGGCACCGATTTCTTGCTGCCGCAGCAGATTCTTCCTAAGTCCGACAGGCTACTAAAATAAAAAAGGGTGCGTCAAGCGCACCACTGGATTCCAGTAATAGGGGGCATAATATCGCCAATTACGGTAACAAGTATTCTGGAGGTTGTTCGCAGTTGAGCTTATTACCGAGCAAAGTTTCAATAGCGGGCAATAAAAATGCATCATCTTCGCAAGCAAAGCTAATAGACACCCCTTTCTTACCTGCTCGCCCGGTTCGTCCGATACGGTGAACATAATCTTCAGGCTCTTCAGGTAAGCTGAAATTAACCACGTGACTAATATTATCGATATGAATACCTCGTCCCGCCACATCGGTGGCCACCAAGATTTTTATCTTGCCAGACTTGAATCCATCGAGTGTTTTAATACGTTTATTTTGCGCCACTTCACCTGAAAGCAATCCTGCAGAAAAACCGTGCTTAACTAATTGTTCCTGTAGACGACGGCATTCATCTCTACGGTTGCCGAACACTATAAGGCTTTCTACATTGGGCTGACGCGCTAAATTAGTTAACAACTTATACTTTTCATTGGAAGCCACCAAATACACATGCTGCTCTACGGTATCTGTCGCTACACTTTCTGGCTCTATCTCTACCGAGCAAGGGTTTTGTGTCCACTGCTCAGCTAACCGCATAACATCGTCGGTAAACGTCGCCGAAAAGAATAAAGTTTGGCGATTTTCACAACGCGGAGTCAAACGAACAATACGTCGCACCTGAGGAATAAAGCCCATATCCAGCATGCGATCCGCTTCATCTAACACCAAAATTTCAACCTGATCTAAATGCACATCTTTATTGCTCGCAAAATCAAGTAAGCGTCCCGGTGTTGCGACTAGAATGTCGACAAACTGATTACGTACTTTTTGTTGCTGTTTGGCGTAGTCCATTCCACCCACAAGCGTATGCACGGTTAAGTCGGTATGCTTCACTAATAATTTAGCATCTTCAGCGATCTGCACGACCAACTCACGAGTGGGCGCAATAATCAGTGTACGGGCCTCACCCGCATAACGTTCGCCTTCCAACGGGTTTTTAAGCAAGTCATCTATAATCGCCGTAAGAAACGCCGCTGTTTTACCCGTGCCTGTTTGCGCTTTACCCAGCATATCGTGACCATTTAAGGTATTCGGTAAGGATTGCGCTTGAATAGGCGAGCAATACTCAAAACCCAAGTCGGCGATAGCATGCATCAACGGGGCTTCCAAACCTAAATCGTGAAAACGGGTTTTACCTTTTACTTCTGGCACAGAAAATTGGCTAATATCCCAATCAGGCTGCTTAGCTTTGCTGGGTTTACGTGAGCGAGGTGGCTTTTTAGCTGTCGTGTTACCCTGCTTCTGAGCGGATCCTGCGGAAGAGTATTTCTTATTGTCAGATTTACTGCCCGACTTAGTGTCCGGTGCAGGAGAAGACGTAGTTTTACTAAAAAGTTTTTTAAACAAGCGGGATACCTAATGGTGATATATGTTGAGTAGTTATATATCTAACTGTGTACGATGCGAAAAATATATATGAGTCGTTCATAAATTATACGTCTAGTATAACACGTGTCGCCTTTAACCATTGCGTCCATTCTTAATGCAGCCCAGCAGTAACAGCGTGTAATTTCTAGCTCAGCGGACCAACACCCGCTTCACTTTCATCGCGATTGAGTATGTCTTTGATATACCGCTGTACGTGTTGCTTCGCACGATATGTCGAGGTAATGATATATAACAATAAAATCGTCATCCCGACCAAAACCGGCAAAGTAAATGAAGAGAGCAACATCGCTAACGACAGGCCCACCAAAAAAACAAAACTCACATACGTCACGCCATTACGGTGTAGCTGTCGACGGCACGCTTCAGCTTTCTCAACAGTATCAACACCTTCGCGGGTGAGCGCTTCGTAAGTAACTATAAAACCTTTTTCTCGTTTACGTGCAAGCGTATTAAATAGCTCCATCATAACGATTCATCTCCTACTAGATTATTATTACCACTCTGCGTATTGCACTCAATAGTATTATCAGCAGAACACACATGACAATGAGGATCTTTAGGTAACCGTAGCTCTCGCCACTGATGGGCTTTCGCATCAAATAATAGTAAGCGCCCAACTAAAGAATCCCCTACACCGCTAATCCATTTAACCACTTCAAGGGCTTGCAAACTACCCACCACTCCCACTAATGGTGATAGCACCCCCGCTTCTGAGCAGCTCAACGACTCACTGATATCTGGACTATATAAACATTGATAGCATGGTGATGCAGGATCACTGGGATTA
>JBLHVX010000115.1:0-6021 GCA_047628835.1 Granulosicoccus sp. | reverse complement strand
AGCAATTACCCGCTATTTTTTATCAGATTCAAACAAAATTTCGCGATGAAATTCGCCCACGTTTTGGCATCATGCGATCACGGGAATTCATTATGAAAGACGCCTATTCCTTTCATATTGATCAAGATTCATTGCAAGACACTTACGATGTAATGCATCAAACCTACTGCGATATTTTTGATCGCATTGGTTTAGATTATCGCCCTGTTATTGCCGATAATGGCTCAATTGGCGGATCAGGCTCTCACGAATTTCATGTGCTGGCGAGCAGTGGCGAAGACGATATCGCCTTTAGTGATGGCAGCGACTATGCTGCCAACATTGAAATGGCTGAAGCCATTGAAACTAAGGAGCGAAGCGCACCAGTACAAATACTAGCCGAAGTTCCCACTCCTGACCAACATACCATTGAAGCTGTCTGCGATTTTCTCGACCTAACACCACAACAAAGTGTGAAAACATTAATTGTATTAGGCGAATCGATAGAAGAAGGAGAACCTGTACCACTAGTCGCGCTCGTGCTTCGTGGCGATCACCAAATGAATGAAATCAAAGCCGAGAAATTACAGGGCATTGCGGCCCCATTAACTTTCGCACCTGAAGAACGGGTACAAGAAGTGATTGGTTGCCCAGTAGGATCCATAGGTCCTAAAGGCTTAACGATTAAAACTTATGTTGATCGCAGTGCAGCAGCACTCAGTGATTTTTGTTGTGGCGCTAACCAAGAAAACATACACCTGACAGGCGTAAACTGGGAACGTGACTGCGAGCTAGGTGAAGTCGTTGATATTCGCAATGTGATGGTAGGTGACCCGAGCCCATGCGGTAAAGGCTCCCTTGATATTAAACGCGGCATTGAGGTGGGACATATTTTCCAGCTGGGCACAAAATACAGCAAAGCCATGAATGCTAAAGTGTTAAACGCAAATGGTAAAGCGCAAATGATGACAATGGGCTGCTATGGTATCGGTGTAAGCCGCATTGTAGCCTCGGCTATTGAGCAAAACCACGATGACAATGGCATCATTTGGCCTGCAGCATTAGCGCCATTTCAAATCGCTCTTATACCCATTAATGCACACAAATCGACTGTAGTTAAAGAAAGATGCGATGCGCTTTATGCCGACTTACAGCAAGCAGGCCACGACGTGATATACATGGATGAACCAAAAGCACGTCTAGGCGTGATGTTAGCGAATACCGAGTTGGTAGGAATCCCTCACCGTATTGTTGTCGGTGATCGCGGCTTAGAAAATGGACAAGTGGAATACAAAGGCCGCCGGGACAGTGAAAAGCAAGAAATTGATGCCAATACTGTGATTGATTTTTTAGCTGCGCTAGCTCACTAGCACACAGAATTAGACCGCTAATGTCATTATCTATAACACGGGCGCATATAACACGAATTCCTGTACTAGGAGTTCGCCCGATAATAACTACAGGACAAGTATCTCGTCGGCTTAAACGACTCTACGTTATCTTATTACTGGTAGCGTGGTGTAGTTTAATCATAACAAATACATCCCACGCAGAGACAACGCCTCCAGCACAACAATGGGTAGATGAGGAGTTACGCAACGCATTACTGCAGTCTATAGATACCGCCGAAAGTTTCGACGACCGTTTTGATGCCGAAGTATGGCTCGTTGCCATGTCAGAAAAACTAAAACGTTATATTAAAGACCCCAAAAAGCGCTTTACATTTTTACAAAAAATTCATCACGCAGCCACGCAAGCGCAGCTAGACCCCGAACTTGTACTCGCTGTGATCCAAATCGAAAGCGCCTTTAACCCCTATGCGGTTTCGCGTGTAGGTGCGCAAGGAATGATGCAAGTGATGCCGTTTTGGAAAAAGGAGCTTGGCCGCACTGATGACAACCTGATTCACCTAGAAACTAATTTGCGTTATGGCTGCACGATTCTCAAACATTACATAGATCGTGAAAAAGGTCATATAGCTAATGCCCTAGCCCGCTATAACGGCAGCTACGGCACCACCAAATACTCAAGAAAAGTCATGTCCGCATGGCTAGATTATTGGCGTTAAAAGATCATATCCAACCAAACAGCCAACAAGAATCATCGGTCAACTGTTGCCATTGAATCGATATTTTACGGCGAGAAATAACCGCTTCTATCTCACAAGAAATCACGTCATCCTCTTCACCAAATTCGACTTCCGTTATTAAAAAGTGCTTTTCTTTAGCACCCGAAACCAAGACAGGTTTAACCGCTGTCCATTTACTATTAAGGAGTTTTTTAGGATTTATTTTATTCATGAGTTAGAGCACCTACCTGATGACTACGCTGCATAATTTTTCGCGTGTAATTCATCACAATCAAAAAACCAGCATTAAATAAGAGCGCTATATTTTAGCAGCCTATTACTATAAAAACATCGCTGCTGCACTAGCCGCTAACGTCATCACAAACAAAAACCACTTCATTGCTTTTTGACTAATATCCAGCGAAATTTTAACGGCAATACTTGCGCCAGCCATCATTCCAATCGCCAATACTAAACCGGGCAACCATTGCACCAAGTCATCCACAATAAACACCAACAATGCAACACCGGTAAACGCTAAACTACACACTAATTTTAATGCGTTGCTGCGAACCATGTCGTAACGTAGTGTGCCTGCAAGCGCGGTAATTAATAAAAACCCCACTCCAGCTTGAACAAAACCACCATAAACACCCGCAAAAAATAGAGCGATCCATGCTGAGGGACGCTCTTTCATCTTATAAACCTGCGTACCTTCTGGTGGAGAAATAACCGAAGGGAAAACCAAAATAACAAACGCCACACCGATCATTGCCGACAACAACAATGGTTTAAGCAAGCTCGCGGGTAATATTGCTGCGGCAACCGCACCAATAACTCCCCCCACAACACTGGGCACCAACACCCACGCTATATCGTTAGTTTGAATTTTGCCGTGCTGAGCATACCCCCTAACCCCTACCGCACACTGAAAAAAAACACCCACGCGGTTAGTCGCATTGGCAATATCTGCTGGCATGCCCGTTAGCATCAATGCTGGCAATGTAAGGTTTGACCCACCACCTGCCAGTGTATTAATGGCTCCTGCCAAGAAGCCCGTAACAATGAGAATGCCAAAGTATACAAGAGAGTAATCCATAAGAGCCTTAATGATTTAACGTAATAACAGTAGAATGCGGGGCAATGGGGGGGAGATCAAGATAAGAAGTCATTATCTTCTTATCTTGTGGAAAACCTTAGACGTTCAAGATGTCTTCACATTATCACATCAAGTTATTCAACACCTGCGTCAATTCTTCTAAGGTATCTTCGGGGAAAAGGAGGAGAAGGTCGCAGTTGAATGGATTGTTTTCGATATGGTAGTTAATTTCAACACTGACCAGATGATCGGAATTGGCAATAGATTCCATTTGTACAGAATCAAGGGGGACATGCAAACTATTGACAATGGGGGAATCTGTTTCGACGGCATTTTCTATCATTTCACCTAAACGCTCAAAGCAGGTGGTGTTAATAGTTTGGCATAAATCATAGAGTAAATTTTTTATGCCCTCATCATCATCAAGAGAGCGCCCCGTAAAACGAGCCAAATCATCAATACTCTCATCATTAATTACAATAAGTGCATAACAGTTTAAACCACTGAATTTAAATAACTGACTAATCGACGAGAGGCGATTATAGCCTTCTACCTGCCTCAACGAATCAATAAGATGCTCTGAATTGACACAGCGAATAATTGGGATCGGCAAGTTGACGAAAGTATCGGTAAAATTCGCAAGCGATCCAGCAGCTGCACCCATTGCAACATTGGTGATTTCTTGCAGGCAATCTCGCTGATCTTCATTAAGGGGGAGCGCTAAACTCATAGTATGTCTCGCTGTACGGCAAGGTTAAATAGGTAGATAGAAACTAACGGAACAAAGGGTGACTCAGCAAATTAAGTTTCTAACAAGCCATATTGGGTCAGTACCGACTCCAACATCTCTTTACTAACAGGCTTTTTAATAAAATCAATTGCGCCAAACTTTAGCACTCGATCTCTGGCTTCTGGCTGAATATCGCCAGAGATCACGATAACCATCGCATTGAGCCCTTCATTAAAGACATGTTCCAATACACCGTAGCCGTCCATTTCGGGCATGGTAAGATCGAGAAACACCATTTCTCCTTTGCCTTCTCGAATAGCCGCTAGGCCTTCCACTCCGTTGGTGGCAAAGGTAATCTCGACATCCCAGTTATCAGGAAGGGAGCGTGCTACCTGCTTTCGAGCCATATTAGAGTCATCACAGATTAGTAGAGGTATCGCCATAAGTCTCACACAATTGGTCAATTTGAATGGTTGATTAGTGCACAATCAATCTATTGGGATATCATGTATGTCATACAAGTATAGACAGAATTTCACGTTCGTCAGGTTTTTTTATAATGATATTTATTGTTAGCACATAATATCGCTTATATCGTGGCATTTACCGATACTCGAGCACGCGTTCACATATACTCTATAGCTGGACTTAGGGGATCGTAGCGAGGCAGTGAGAGATCGAGGGCATTTTTTCGATCATTTGAGGCGAATAGTGGGCCTATTCTACGAAAATGATCGGGAAAATGCACCGGTTTCTTGCTGCCGCAGTAGATTCTTCCTAAGCCCGACAGGCTCCTAGCGTCCATCCAGCAATGGCTAGTCGCGAGGGGAAATAAAAATGGTCTTTCCTATTTAAGGATAGGTGCTACTAGATACAGGCATTTTCTTATTGCAAATAACTATATCTAGTGGTGCAAAGATGGCCGTTTTTATTTTTCCGCAGCAGAGTCCTATTTATGGATGGGCACTAGCTGGTAAAAGTTTGCCAATTTCTAGTCGGCAGCTGGCTATAAAGCCGTTAAAATAACGGAAAATGAATCGCATAAGGATAAACCTACATGATCACTATTTTTCACAATCCTCGTTGTTCCAAATCTCGCCAAACACTCGCATTGATAGAAGACAGCGGCGTTCAGCCTAATATCGTATTGTATCTAGACGCCCACCTAGTCAAAACCGATATTAAAGAGTTATTGACCAAGCTGGGCATGACCGCACGCGACATCATCCGCAAAGGAGAGGCTGCGTACAAAGAAAACAACTTGAAAGATACTTCACTATCAGACGACGACCTTATTCAAGCTATTGCCGATCATCCTAAATTATTAGAGCGGCCGATTGTCGTTAACGGCAGTAACGCCATTATGGGGCGGCCGCCGGAGAACGTATTAGCGCTACTGTAGAGCGACTGTAGGCCACCGGCACAAGACATACTTCATTCACTACATACGAGCAAGCACAATGAGCCAAGCATATATTCTTATTTTGTATTACAGCACCCATGGAGCAACAGAAAAAATGGCTCAACAACTCGCACGTGGTGTTGAGCAAGCAGGCCTAGAAGCACGCCTACGCACAGTGCCAAAAGTATCCTCTGAGTGTGAAGCGGTTGCGGATGAGGTTCCCAAAGTCGGTGCTGTATATTGCTCAGAAGAGGACCTTCGACACTGCAGTGGTTTACTAATGGGCAGCCCTACGCGCTTTGGCAATATGGCTGCGCCATTAAAATACTTTTTAGACGGCACCACCAGCCAATGGCTTAATGGTGACTTGATTGATAAGCCCGCCGCCGTTTTTACGTCTACTGGCAGTTTGCATGGTGGACAAGAAAGCACCTTAATTAGCATGATGCTACCATTGCTACATCACGGGATGGTGATTGCTGGGCTTCCTTACAGTGAGTCTTCACTAATGACGACGACTACGGGGGGCACACCCTATGGCGCATCACACTTAGCGGGTACAAAAAGCAATAAGCCATTAAGTGATGATGAAATTCAACACTGTCATGTGCTGGGTAAACGTGTTGCTACCATCGCCAAACAACTACTACCAAAGAGTTAATATTCTTATCATGCTAACGACCAATAAAAAACTAAATGCCATCCTACTCGCCACTTATATATCTTATATAAGCTTGCTGGCA
>JBLHVX010000114.1:0-6048 GCA_047628835.1 Granulosicoccus sp. | reverse complement strand
GGTGCCATTAATGCAGTGTCATTAGCGTCTAATATTGAAGATTTTCACACGAGTGTCGATGTGTTGGGCCAGGTGTGGCAAGGACTAACAATGGATCACGTTTTTCGAACTGGCGCATGTGACTTGATTGGTGGTGTGTGTCGTTTTGGTCGTTCTTTTTTTCACGAAGGCGTGGATTATCATAGGCCTCTGAGTTTATTAGATAACTCACCGCTCAATGCGTTTCTTAGCAAAAGTATCGATTTTTCAAATATTCAAAAAAACATTGATAGCGGCGTCTTACGCGCAGTATCGGTGGCCGCACTAGGCTATTCGTCTAGTAATTCAGTTAACTTCTTTCAAGGCAGTAATGAGCTAGAGGAATGGGAGCGTTTTCGGCGAATGGGTAGGGCGACGACGATAGGGATGGAGCACTTATTGGCTTCGTCTGCTATTCCGTGGATTTTTCCTACCGTGAGGATCGGACAAGAATATTTTGGTGACGGTGCAATGCGCCAAATAGCGCCCATCAGCCCGGTATTGCATTTGGGTGCAGATCGCATTTTTATTATTGGTGTCAGTGGCAACAGACAAGCCTACACCAAGCGTTATAGGCCTCGCTCTCGCCACCCACCTTCAATGGCCCAAATGGCAGGGCACCTACTCAATAGTGCCTTTGTGGATAGTTTAGAATCGGATATAGAGCATCTAGAAAGAGTGAACGAGCTAGTAGCTTTAGTGCCTGAAAAAGATAAAGAGGCCACCTCCCTAAAACCTGTGGAAACATTGATTATTTCCCCGTCTAAAGCGATTGACAAAATTGCGGGTCGGCATGTACGAAACCTTCCTAAAACCTTACGTTTTTTTATGCGCTCGTCTGGCGCAACAGCACGCCGTGGCGGTTCTGTACTCTCTAGTTATTTGCTGTTTGTTAAGCCATTTATTGATGAATTGGTCGAGTTGGGTTATCAGGATGCGATGTGGGAAAAAGACTCGATAGAAGCGTTTTTTACTGATGAGAACTAAATTTACACATGTAGTTTGTATATGTGTTTTTTTTATTGGAGTATTTTTTTACATTTAATCTTTATGCTAATACAATTTCACGATGCTGTATTATAGATACTGCATGTATAAATATATTTATTGTTCCGCAGCAGAGTCCTATTTCCAGATGGTACTTGCTAGTCAATCGAACATAAAAACCCCGCAAATGCGGGTTTTTTTATGTTCGATAAGAAGCTGTATTTTATTACATTTTCACATCTTCAATTTGCACCGCAGCAATTAACTTGCCTTTTTCCGCGCCTGACTGAAAAGACGCGATTTGATCGAAACTCATATAGCGGAAAATTTCATCCGACATTGAGTCAATTTTCATAGCGTATTCCATATACTCTTCAACGGTAGGTAGGCGGCCAAGAATACCGCCGACCGCAGCAAGTTCTGCCGAGGTTAGATAAACATTAGCGCCATCACCTAAGCGGTTAGGAAAGTTGCGAGTAGATGTTGATAGTACGGTGGTGCCAGCGCCTACGCGTGCTTGGTTACCCATGCATAACGAGCAGCCTGGCATTTCGGTACGTACACCATTGCGGCCATAAATATTGTAATAGCCTTCTTCCATTAACGTATGCTCATCCATTTTTGTGGGAGGGCATAACCAGAAGCGGGTTTTTAGCGGTTTGGTATTGTTTTCGAGCAATTTACCTGTAGCACGGAAGTGACCAATATTAGTCATACATGAACCAATAAAGACTTCGTCTACCTTGTCGCCAGCGACTTCAGATAAAAACTTCGCATCATCAGGGTCATTAGGACAGCAAACGATGGGCTCGTTAATTTCGCCAAGGTCAATTTCGAGTACGGCTTTATATTCTGCATCCGCATCGGCGGTCATTAGCACTGGCTTGGCTAACCAGCTTTCCATATTGCGCACACGGCGTTCAATAGTTCTTACATCGCCGTAGCCTTCTGAAATCATCCAGCGTAGTAGGGTGATGTTAGAACGCAAGTATTCAGCGACAGAATCTTCATCCAGTTTAATGGTGCAGCCAGCAGCAGAACGTTCGGCGGAGGCATCAGATAATTCGAATGCTTGTTCAATCGTTAAGTTCTTTAAGCCTTCAATTTCGAGAATGCGTCCAGAAAAGATGTTCTTCTTACCTTTTTTCTCAACCGTTAGTAGACCTTCTTTAATGGCATATAGCGGGATCGCATGAACTAAGTCACGTAATGTAATACCCGGCTTCATTTCGCCTTTAAAGCGCACTAGGACAGATTCAGGCATATCTAAAGGCATTACACCAGTAGCCGCAGCAAAGGCCACTAGGCCTGAGCCGGCAGGGAAAGAGATACCCATTGGGAAGCGAGTATGCGAGTCACCACCGGTACCCACAGTATCGGGTAATAACATGCGGTTTAGCCACGAGTGAATAATGCCGTCACCTGGGCGTAAAGACACGCCACCGCGATTCATAATGAAATCGGGTAGGTTGTGCTGGGTATCGATATCAACAGGCTTAGGGTAGGCCGCAGTATGGCAAAATGACTGCATGGTTAAATCAGCAGAAAAACCAAGGCAGGCAAGATCTTTCAGCTCATCGCGAGTCATTGGTCCAGTAGTGTCCTGTGATCCAACAGTGGTCATCTTAGGTTCACAATAGGTGCCGGCACGAATACCTTGACCTTCTGCTAAGCCGCAGGCTTTACCCACCATTTTTTGCGCTAAAGTAAAGCCTTTATCGCTGTCGCTAGGGACTTCCGGAGTGCGGAATAGTTCACTTGTCGCTAAACCTAAAGATTCACGTGCTTTAGTGGTCAAACCGCGGCCAATAATAAGGTTAATACGGCCGCCAGCTTGGACTTCATCGAGTAATACATCGGACTTCAATGCGAACTCGCTCAGTACAGCGCCAGATTCATTCAAGATTTTGCCATCGTATGGACGAATCTCAATGATATCGCCCATATTGAGCTTATCAACGGGTGCCTCAAAGACTAATGCGCCAGCATCTTCCATTGTGTTGTAGAAAATAGGGGCAACTGCTTCACCAATACAAATGCCGCCGCCGCGCTTGTTAGGGACACCGGGCATATCATTACCAAAGAACCACAAGACAGAGTTGGTGGCAGATTTACGTGATGAGCCTGTGCCCACAACGTCGCCGACAAAGGCAATGGGTATACCCATGTCTTGAATTTCTTTGACTTTGGCCATAGGGCCTGTGACGCCATGCTCTGCAGGTTCTAGACCGTCACGGGTCATTTTATACATTGCTAGTGCATGTAATGGAATATCGGGGCGTGACCACGCATCAGGAGCAGGGGACAAGTCATCGGTATTGGTTTCACCGGTGACTTTAAATACGCCTACCTTAATACTCTCAGCAACACTGTCACGGTTAGTAAACCATTCAGCATTAGCCCATGACTCGATCACCGCTTTTGCGAGTACGTTACCGGCTTTAGCTTTATCTTCAACGTCGTGAAAGGCATCAAACATTAATAAGGTATGCTTTAGTTCTGTTGCAGCCAATTCGGCAAGCGCAGCGTCGTCTAGCAAGTCGATAAGAGTGACGATATTGTAACCGCCGTGCATATTACCTAATAAAACCACTGCTTCTTCTTTACTAATAATAGGCGAGCTATCTTCGCCTTTAACAATTGCCGATAAAAAGCCTGCTTTTACATAGGCAGATTCATCAACACCCGGTGGAATGCGGTTGGTAATAAGTTCTAACAGAATCTCTTCTTCACCAGCAGGCGGTTTTTTGAGTAGCTCGACTAAGCTAGCAGTTTGTTCTGGATCTAGAGGTTTTGGGGGGATAGAAAGAGCCGCGCGCTCTTCCATATGTTTATGATAGGCTTCTAACACAATAATATCCTCTGTTTGTCTAATCAAGGGCAGCAAATGTTGTGCTGCGTAAATGTATTTGGCAATGCAAAAATATAGATTAGGCTGTTATAAATAGCCAGCTATTGCTGTCATCACATCATTTTACAGTATACAGGCCAAGCATATAATCATTGCTGCTAATAACCACTATATCAATACTTGATAAGCTATTCGCTTTCTAATCGCATAGCTTATAGTACATAGGTTATAGTGTTACGATGAATATTGAAAATTTCGATTTGAATTTATTGGTTTGCTTCGATGCACTGATGCGAGAAAGAAATGTATCGCGGGCAGCTGAGCATCTAAACATTAGCCAGCCCGCCATGAGTAATAGCTTAAAACGCTTGCGAGGCTTACTCGACGACCCCTTGTTAGTGAGAACGACTCGGGGCATGGAGCCGACTGAAAGAGCGCTTGAGTTAGAGCCCTTGATACGCCAGTCCCTTAGTTTTGCGGAAGCTGCGTTGGCACCGATGGATCAGTTTGATCCGCGCACCAGCGAGCGCGTATTTCGTATTCAGGTGAGTGATTATGTAGAGGGCACGTTAATCGCCTCGCTAGTCCAGCATCTACAAGAGCATGCTCCTCACGTCACGCTTGATGTGCTGACCTTGAGTGATGCGAGTTTCCAAGATTTAGAAAAAGGTAAAGTGGATTTAGCGATTAATCGTTTCGACGATATTCCGCAGTCATTCTATAAGCGTTCGGTATGGGAAGATGGCTTCTCTTGTGTGGTGAATGCCAAGCATCCCATTATTGAAAATAATACCCTAAAAGAATACTTATCTTCAGACCACATCTGGGTGAGCAAAACCGGTATCGGTGTGGCAACAGGCATGTCGCAAGAAAATAGTCATAAACGAGGCTGGATAGACGATGCCTTAACAGAGCTGAACTGCGAGCGTAAGATACGCGTATTTACTCGTCATTATCAGATCGTGCCTTTATTGGTGAATCGAACTAATTTGATAGCGACATTACCTACCCGTGCAGCGCGGTCGTATAGTTCGTTTAAAAATTTAGTGATTCTGGATCCACCATTTATCATTAAGCCTATCGAAATTAATATGGTCTGGAGCCCGTTGCTACACCATAGTAGTGCGCATCAGTGGATTAGACGAACGCTAGTCGGATTAGCGAAAAACGATGTGCCGGGAATTTAAAACCATAGTAATATCAACAGGTAAGACGGTAATGTAATGTGAGTTTCCGGCTTGATAATGTTTGTGTTGTCGTAAGAATATCAAAAAATATAGGTTGTCTGTTAATGAATCAACGAGTTAAAACCCCCTGTATCGGAGTGTGTTCTACGGGTATTGGCGATATTGTGTGTAGAGGTTGCAAACGCTTCGCCCATGAAGTGATCGATTGGAATGGTTATGATGAAGCGCAACGCCAGTTGGTAGTGAATCGCTTAGATGCGTTCCTCACGACAGTGGTGAATAATAAAATCGATATTATCGATGAAGAAAAACTGTTATACCAAATCCGTTATCAACAGCTCAAAATAGACCTCTCTCTATCGTCCTCGCGCTGGGTATACGAGTTATTACGAGCAGGTGCAGCACAAATCCAAGATTCGCATGCTTATGGTTTTCGTCTAAAGCCCGACTGGCAGCGTTTCTCTTTAGAAGAGATTAAGCAGTTCTTGGACCAAGACTTTTTTACCTTATCATCTGCTCATTATGAGCGTTATATTGGCGCTAATAGGCTATAGGCCACCTCTAAAAATGTACTTTTTACCGTCAAGCGGCACCGACGTCGGCGATTGCTGTGTCGCCTCCTAGCCACAACGTGGGTAAGAGCAATATCGACTAGAGGGTTCAGAAAGACGTTGTTATCAGAACAATGTGCATTGTTAGTCTTGTTCAAATAGCTTGTTTTTGAAGTTGCTGCACGTGTACAATTTGTGGCTGGTGTTTTAGGTGCTTTGTTAAAAAGTGAAACGGGAAAATAGTGTGAATCTGTTACTGCCCCCGCAACAGTGATGACTACTTTACTTCATGTATTGTCAGTATAAGTCTGGAGACCGGCCTAGAATATTTTTTCTTAACTATACGGTGGGTATAGTTTTTAGGAGATATTATTATGCATATTGAAGTAGGTGTCGTTGAAGGCACAAAAATGATCTTAAGTTATAGTACGGCGATAGGCTTAGTTGGCTATAC
>JBLHVX010000113.1:0-6052 GCA_047628835.1 Granulosicoccus sp. | reverse complement strand
TTTTCGTACAACACTTAACGGGACAATACATTAATAGCGATCTGGCAATCGACACCTCGTTGTATTTAGACACTCAAGGGCTTCGTCTCGCTGCCAATATCAACATAGACGACCTTTACAGCGAGGATCCTCACCGTGTAGGCTCAGCCTTAACGTTGTTGCGCTGGCGCGGGGAAAAAGAACTATCCGACGTGTTTACTCAACTTATCGGTTTCGCCGAAAAAATTGATGTGGCCGCCGAAACCGATGTATTTTTAGGTGTGGTTTCTGACTACACAAAAACCTTGCCTGACGACATTGCCCACCAGACCAACAAACAAGTGGTAGAGTATTGCCTTGAACAAGATAAAGCCGGAAAGCCAGTAGTGATTAGCGAATTATCATCGCAACTAAAAGAAAACCCACCTGTGCGGCCAGAAAAGGTCGGCAATGATTCAGACCAGAGTTCAGAATACAGAGAAGAAAATGCAGCACCAATTCCGTCCCTGCCTGAATTTTCTGAGTTTCTGTCATCGACTCAACCTGCGGCCAAACCAGAATTAATTCCCGACACATCTAAACTACGACAATTTGTTCGGCTAAGTGGGCGCAACAATCAACTGAGCATGAGTTTTGCCTCTAGCTGCTTAGGCGATAGTATCGTCTACGACCCCGGTACCGATAGCTTAATCATCAAAGACATTCCTGCTCGACTTAAAGCTCGACTAGTCAAACTGTCCCAAGAAGACCGATAGCAAATGGATATTTATAGTCTAATGACTTTTAGCATTATGTGCCTGCTGGTATTTTTTATTTGGCAGCATAACAATATAAGTTTGTTCGCCAGAGCTGCCGCTAAACGACATTGCGATAAAGAAGAAATTCAGCTATTAGACCAAAATGTCATTTTAAAACGAATAACGATTTGTCGTTCATCAAACACATTGTTTGCGTTGAGAAGAAAATATATATTTGAATTTTCGTCGGTTGGCGACCATCGTTATAAAGGCGTTATCTTTATGCGCGGCCACTACGTAGAGAATATTGAACTGGAACCGTTCAAAACCATCTCGTTTTAGGTTAATTATAAGTAGTGTTATTTTTTAAGCGCTAACTGATAGTCGCCTAACAGGCGATGCGTTAACCATAAACCACTCAGCACTGAAAAACCAAAAAACAGTAATCCACCATGAGCACTAACACTCGCCAAGCCACCTAGCTTTAATGTTGCTGCCAATATGGCAATCAAAAAAACATCGGCCATCGACCACTTCCCTATCATCAACAAGCGATTAACCATCATTAGTCGGTATGTGCCAGCACGATCGACAGACACAATTCTCCAGTATAAGAAGAATTTATACAAAGGGATGACAACACTAAACACGCAAAGTATTAATGACAGAAGGTATTCATTCTGCACCCATAATTGATAGATGCCTATTAGCAATGAAAATGAATCTTTTAATAAGAAGAATTTTTCTAATGAAAAAATAGGCAAAGAAATACCAAGAAGGAAACTTAGGAATGAAGCCAAGAATAGCGCGTAATTATAATATGGCGATTGCCGCATCCTATCTTTCACTACTCATATCACCGCCTCATCACTAACCACGAAAAACACTAAGAAAACTCCTTGGTGCGGAAGTCAAACGCCAAGGTAAAACGCTCGGCGCTGGCCTTAAAGGGGATAGTGCGGTGATAGAAATAAGAAGGAAATAACACCAGCGTGCCACCCTCAGGTCGAATCACTTTTACTTCACCTTGATCACCACCATCGGGATAATAAGAAGGCGCTCGACCGAACTCAATACCACCAGAATCTGGATTGTCGCTATCGATGGGAGGGAGGTTAATATAATACACCCCGCTGATCCATGCTGTAGGATGTATATGCCCTTGCTGACAACCTTGTGTACGCAATCGTGTTACCCAGCCGCTCAGATTAAGGGCTGGCTGATCAGGTAAATTTGACAACCAAGGGTGAGACGAGTCACTGATTAAGCTCTCACGATAACTATCAACCGCTGAAAAAATACGTTCTTTTAAAAGCTCAACCGGTCCTAGCGGTGATACAAATATTTCATTACTCGTCGCACCGCCCAAACACGTATGATTTAAACCATCAAAGCGCAGTGTCGGATGCGACTCAACATGATTAACCAATGCCTGGTTAAATTGGGCAATATTGTCATAGCCTTCTGGAACATCAATTTGAGTAGTATATAATAGCTTTTCTAGATCAAACAATTTTTTTGCTTCTGATTTTTGATCAGAAAATGATAATGCAATAGTTTTATCTGCTAAGACTCGACGATGTGCTGGCTCTTTTTCCAAGGCAATATCGCAGCTTACCACTGCTTCATGATAATTTTTAACGGCTATTTGTGCGGAAGCTAATGCACCCATACTTTCGCTTGTTGGCCCAGAAGCTTTAACCAACAGTTGAGCACAACTCAAACTTTCATTAAAGTTAGATAGTTTTTTATGGCTATAATAAAGTATGCCTAGCGCTTCTGGAATATCTGCTTTAACCGCAAGCAATTTTTCGCACTCAATAATTGCCGCATCAAATTTCGTCATTTCAAACAACATGTTACAGAGACTCATCCGATAATCTATGTCTTTAGGCGCAATAGCGACTGCTTGTCTATAGGCCGCAACGGTCTCTTCGAAATTATGTTGGCGCTTTAACGCCGTACCTAAATTATAGTAAACCACCGCTTCATTTGGATTCGTAAGAGTAATGTTGTGATATATAGTTATTGCTTCTTCTATGGTTTTTTCAGACTCTTGTAGTGCTGCAGCTAAGCGCATACTCCAAGCAATATCTTTTGGCTGCTGACGCATTCCTTCACGGCACACGATAGACGCACGCGTATATTTGCCTAGCTGCATACATGCATCTGCATATTGCAGTTTAAGAGGAAGGTTATCGGGGGTTTTTTGACACGCCATTTCCAATGCATCTAGCGCTACATCTATACGCCCTTGGGATTGCTGTATATTTGCCAGCAGCAACCAAGGCTCCGCATACTTTGAAAAACGCTTTATCGCTTTTTGACACTGCTGGATGGCCGCGCTCACATCACCGGACCGATAAAGGTTTTGTGCTTTTTGTAACGATTGAGATAGGGCTGTATTCATTAGAGGTTACATATAAATTGAGAAAATAATGTAAAGCATACGGGAATCACTCTACTCATGCGTCACTTTATTTACGCAGTATCGCTGCACAAATAAAGTGATATTGTTTAAATAAACTAACTTTGCCATTGCGCTAACTGTAAGCATAATCCAGAAAATACAATATTATCTTCTACTGGCTGCTGTTGATCTTCTGTCATTAATAATCGACTACTATTGGCAATAGCGTCCCATAGTGGCTTGGTTAATTCGATAGAACCATTATTCAAAGACTGCAAGCCAATATATACTAGCTCGCCTGTTTCTTTATCTTCTGCCCATAAATGGAGGGCGTCATGCTGCTTTTCTTTTTTATTTTTTACCCACTGAAGAGTTAATCGCGACGGTGAGCCGGTATTTTTAGTGTATGCACTAAGGACAAACTGTGGTGGTATTGATGGATCGCTATGGTCTGACATGCTCGCCAAATAACTGGGGGCCGAGGCTACCGGCTCTGGATGAGACATCGCTAACCACAAAAAACTCACCATAAAAACAGATGCTAATGCACTACCTCCCGCTATTATTTTCCATGCGAATAATGAGTTGATAAAACGCTCTATAATACTCGCTGCTTCATTATCGTTTACACTCGATCTTGTACCGCTAGACTTTAATGCTTTAGATACTTTGGCGTCAGATATACGCTGTTCAATAGCAGACCAAACCCGACGAACGTTAACTTGATCACTGGTCGATTCTTTTATTAAAGATGAATTAAGGGGCTCTTGTAATTCAACAAACGCATCTGACCAATAAGCGATAGCCGCTGCTAACATAGGATTTTTTTTTGCTAAACTTTCTGTTCGTACACGTACTCTCTCAGTCATCACCCCCGCGACATACTGGCCAGCTAAATGATCGCATATTTTTGGTTGCTGATACCTTATGTACTTAGACATATCTTTAATTCCTGTAAGCCGCGGCGTATCCACGCTTTAACCGTACCTAAAGGTGCAGATAATTTTTGACTTAACTCCGAATGACTATAGCCATTAATATAACTGTGTAATATAGCTTGCTGGGTTTGTAACGGTAGGAGAGATAAGCATTGGCCGATCCAATGTGTATCTATATTGTTAACCTCTTCGCTTAACTTATTTATTAATTCTGGACTGACATCTGTCGACTCTGTTTGTCGAATCGATCGGCGGCGTAGGAGATCGATCGCTCTGTGGCGAGCCAATACACAGATCCACCCCCAGGCACTACCTTTACCCGAATATTTTTTTGCCTGCTGCCATATACTGAGAAAAACATCCTGCAAGACATCTTCCGCTTCATGACCATCCTTAACAATGGCAACAATCAAGTTAGACAACTTCGATGCACTAATATCGTATAGTGTTTTTAATGCGAGCTTGTCCTCTTGCTGTATGCGATATAGCAATGCATTTGTCTCAGAAATCCAATGCTCATCTAACATGCATTCATTACCTTCACAGATTTTTCGTCATTATTGTTACCGTTTATCTATCATCAATTTTAATCTTTGCAGACGCAAGGCATCGCCATCACGCCTACAAAGATCAGTTAATTAATAGCCGATGTAATTAGATTCTTTTTTATTTACAGCTACTTTTTTATGCCCTTTTTGAGCCGTATGCCAAACACCACCGATACCATCACCCGTAGTATCACCTTTTTGTTGATCGCCCACCCAAAGATATAATGGTTGGCCGCTGTATGTCCACTGCATAGATCCATCTTTACGCTCGATCAAACCCCAAGGTGACTTAGCTTTAGCGCTTAATGCTGCAATGTAAGGCGGCCACTTAGCAGCACAGCCATCATAACAAGCTGACTTGCCATTGTTATCTTTATCGAAGGTATATAAGGTCATGCCTTGTTTGTTGGTCAACACATTCCCGTGATGATCTGCAGACGCAGTCATGGCAGCGAGTAATGTAAGAGCAGCTAAAAATATTTTCATGGTATTTTCCGTAAATGATTATTGAAAGTTATATCTAAAAAAGTCTGTCGTTTTGTATAACTATTAATAAAGACGCACGAAGAACCGTGTTTGGATGCAAGCGAAGTAATTCTTCGATACATTAGTGTTCACTAATGTATCAAAAACCTCAAAATAAGACCTAAACCACACCTAAACCGGTATCATAAAATAAAAAAATCACCCAAAGGTGATTTTGCGAAGCCTACATCTTCCCTATCCTGGATCTAAGAAGCTAGTCTTCAAGCGTTGCAGAGTAAGCGTCTGCATCCAAGGCATCAGCCAAGTCATCTAGCGTAAATGGCTTAACTTTATAAAACCAACCATCATCATAGGGTGAGCTGTTTACTGTTTCAGGCTCATCTTCTAGCACTTCATTGATGGCGATAACGACGCCCGATATCGGCGAATATATATCAGAAGCCGCTTTAACTGACTCAACCACTCCCGCCTGATCGCCTGCCGACACTTCTGAACCTACTTCTGGTACTTCAACGTATACCACATCGCCCAGGCTCGATTGTGCGTTATCAGAAATCCCTACTGTGACGGTGCCATCTTCTTCTACACGTGCCCACTCGTGAGAGGGCAAATATTTTAGCTCGCTGCGTACTTCGCTCATAGTATTCCTACCTTTGATCATATTAATTAATGGGCGATATTCTAGCCTGTCTTATGGGTTTATTACAGGCCAAAATAAAGCAAGATGCTATAGGGCGGTAAATTGTGCAATCGCCGCTAAACTAGCGTTAGGACTATTGTAGTCAATATCTATTCCACGGTAGTGGCAATGGGCACCCTTATGATCAGGCACACATTTACCCAGCACTAAGCTAGGAAAGCCAGACAAACCCGTTTGCGATGCCAATTGCCGGTATTGATTGATGTTATTCTGCAATAGCTGATTAACCTCCACACTATTTAAGTCTTTCTCGA
>JBLHVX010000112.1:0-6108 GCA_047628835.1 Granulosicoccus sp. | reverse complement strand
TTTGTTCATAAATGTATACACCATCACTACTTTGTACAAACGATATATAGAGTCTAGTATAGATTATTGATATATTTTTATATACAGGCATCTAAATAAGTAAAAGAGATTGAATAATGTCAGCCTAGTCATGTACGTTGACACATGAATTGACTTATCTCTAGCAAATTTTGCTATTAACTGACTATTTAATACGGAGCATACTAGTGTCAAATACCTCTCAATCCGCTGAAAAGACTCGCATCCAAGATGTTGTCGAAGCCAAGCTTCGCGCAGCATTTTCTCCTCAAGCATTAGAATTGCATAACGAAAGTCATATGCATAACGTTCCTCAAGGTTCGGAATCGCATTTTAAGGTGATTATCGTAAGTGAGATGTTTGCTGGGTTGCGGCTGGTTCAGCGTCAGCAGAAAGTTTATGAGGTACTTGCAGCGGAGCTTGCAGGCGGTATTCATGCATTAAGTATGCAGACATTGACGGCGGTTGAATGGAAGGCCTCTCCGATTAAATTAACGTCTCCCGAGTGTATGGGAGGTAGTAAAGTGTAATTACATAAAGCCACTTCCTTTGTGTGGACTTTGGCCGTTGAACCGGTAAAATAGCCGCGTTTGGCGTATTGCCATATTTATGCGTAGACGTTTTTTTAGTGCACAGTTTCTTTTGATTATACTTTATCGTAGCTTTTATTATGAATCACCCTATTGTCGTTGCCGCTCTATACCAATTTGTTAGCCTGCCTGATTACGCAGCCTTAAAAGAGCCTTTACTGAATAAGTGCAAAGAACAAGGGATTATGGGGACGTTATTATTAGCGGTAGAAGGTATTAATGGCACTGTAGCGGGCACTAGAGAAAATATGGATAATTTTCTGAAGTACCTCAAAGACGATGAGCGTTTTGCGAATATTGCACACAAAGAATCGTTCTATGCCGAAACGCCGTTTTACCGGATGAAGGTAAAGTTAAAACGTGAAATTGTGACCATGGGTGTTGAAGGTATTGACCCTAATCATATTGTAGGAACCTACGTAGAACCAACGGATTGGAACGACTTGATTAGCGATCCTGACGTTACCGTGGTTGATACGCGAAACTATTACGAATCTGCCATTGGTTCATTTAAGGGGGCGCTAGACCCTAAGACCACGACCTTTCGTGAATTCCCCGCTTATGTTGAGAAAAACTTAGATCCCGCCAAAAATAAAAAAGTAGCTATGTTTTGTACTGGCGGTATTCGCTGTGAAAAATCTACTGCCTATTTAAAAGAGCAGGGTTTTGATGAGGTGTATCACCTGAAAGGTGGCATTCTTAAATATCTGGAAGATGTGCCAAAAAAGGAAAGTTTATGGGAAGGGGAGTGCTTTGTCTTTGATAACCGTGTCGCAGTTGATCATGATCTAGAAAAGGGCCAATACGATCAATGTCATGGCTGCCGTCATCCTATTACAGAAGAAGATAAATTATCTGCGCATTACCTTGCCGGTGTTACTTGCCCCCGTTGTTACGATAAGCAAACACCGGAACAGCGCGAGCGTTTTACCGAGAGACAAAAGCAAATCCAGCTTGCTAAACTGCGCAATGAACAACATATAGGCTCGCCAGCAACGCCTGTAAAATAAAAAATTAGTATTTTGCTGAATGACTTAAACTGATCAATAGTGTTTTGTAGTTCATCCACGCAATGTATCGGTTGCTGGTTGCCTTCCAGGAATCGTTCGCTTGTCTCTACAGTATGTTTTCCTACTTCATTAATATTATGATATTGTGATTGATCTCTTCCGCAGCGCTTGATTGTTCCTCCGTTGCAATTTGAATGCACATGTCAGAGATCTTCTCTACATTGTCTAAGATGGTATCAAATTGCCCCGTTCAGTCGTCGATGTTTTCGACACTAGTTTTTATCTTCCCGTGACAGCGAAGGGAAATTAAGACGATAAACAATGATTTGTAGTTGGTGCGCCTACATCTCTAATCTGAGCGCATATACGGAATACGTAAAAAAGATGGTGAAAGTAGGGTCATAGTAAGGGAGTTGTGTTTTACACGATATTTTGTTCAAATAGAGATATGTTTGATCGCTTGGCAATTAACGACTAATATTGCTGATATGACATCAAGCACGTTAATAATAAAAATAAGTTTAAGGAATACATTATGAGCGATCAAATCGAGATTCAAGAAGAAGGCGATAGTCTAGCAGACGCTATATCGGCGATTGTACTTATTACCGTTTTTGTTGCAGTTTGCGTGTTTTGGGTAAGTAGCCAATAACTCCTTGGAGCTACTCTTTGACCTTGTTCTTTAATGCTGTGCTTTTAACGGTGTCTTAGTTTTATTGCTGGACAGCGTTATTGGCAATCAATTGATAGCTGTTAGTTCACTAAATGGGCTGACAGCTAAAGTCCATGGTTGGTGAGCACTTGCCCAACCACAAAAGCAACGCCAGCAATAAATGCCAGCGTAAATATCACACCCGAGACAATGTAAGTGGTTAGGCTGCCGTGTTCAAAATCTCGTTCTTGATTACTACGGCTTTGAACGCCAAATGCTGCTGCTATGGTACTAAGCGCAATTTGCCACCAGCGCGGCCGTTGAGGGTCTTTATTAGACATTATTTATTTCCCTGACTTGTTAAACATACATTCATCATCTTCTCTTATCCGTATTTTTACTGCTCTTAAGCGGTAGTGCGTTATATCCTTATTGTTTGTGGGGTAGAGTCTATCAGTAATTCATGGCAACATAGGGTGGTTTTTACCTTACATATTAGTAACTACTCAGCTCACAGCCAAAATCGCGCTGAACTGCGTTAAAAAATGATTGTTTACACTTGTAAACTCACATTTTTCGCCTTGCTCGGCACAATGTTGACTGCAATCTGAACTGTTACGGACAGTGCTGAGTAGTTACACATATTATTCAGTTCTTTTTGGCAGCAATAATTATAAAAATTGCTGCAGGCATGCTTATCCATCTAAAGAAGATAGTTATATGACAGTGACGATTACAGAGTCAGGCCAGCAGTACCTGAAAGAACTCATAGGCAAACAAGACGTAGAGGGTATGGGAATTCGTATGTTTGTCTCTAACCCAGGTACATCGCAAGCGGAAACCTGTATTGCCTACAGTCGCCCAGGTGAAGAGCAAGATGGGGATGAAATTGTTGAATATGCCGACTTTACGGCTTATTTCGAAGGTCGTAGCTTGCCTTTTTTAGTGGATGCGAAAGTAGATTATGCATCAGATAAGATGGGTGGACAGTTAACCATTCGTGCCCCTAATTCCAAAATGCCGCAAGTGAATGATGACAGTCCTATTGAAGACCGTATTAACTATGTGTTGTATAACGAGGTGAATCCGGGTTTGGCGTCTCATGGGGGGCAAGTCGATTTAGAGCAAGTCACTGATGATAATTTCGCTATATTAAAGTTCGGTGGAGGCTGCCAAGGTTGTAGTGCTGTGTCTCTTACCCTAAAAGAAGGTGTTGAAAAAACCTTGCTGGAAAAAGTGCCAGAGTTAAAAGGTGTTAAAGATGTAACCGACCATACTGATACTAGTAATGCGTATTATTAGTTTTTTTAATCACGACGATGCTTTGAATTAATTTCTTTTTTTGGTGCTTTGGCCCCATACTTATAATAAGAAATTAACCAATACTGTTAGGGAGTACCATGTCACATTTCACTATCTTCGGGCGTCCAGATTGTGGGTATTGCGTCAGAGCTAAGCAGCTACTTGAGCAGAATGAGCAAGATATGCGTTGGATTGATATTCAAGCCGAAGGAATTTCAAAAGCAGATTTAGAAAAAACTATTGGTAAGCCGGTCGAGACCGTACCGCAAATTTTTCATGGTAAAGCCTATATTGGCGGTTACACTGAGTTAGTGGAATACATTAAAACACTGGCTGTTGCTTAAGGAGTCTCTGAGCAAGCCCTTGCAGTAGACAAACTAAAAAGCCCGCTATTTGATGTAAGTAGCGGGCTTTTTAGTTTGTCTATATGATCTTAGATGCTAAATATGCGAATGATAGCCGAATAGCTAGTGCCCATCCATAAATAGGACTCTGCTGCGGAAAAATAAAAACGGCCATCTTCGCACCACTAGATGTAGTTGTTTGCAATAAACAAGCGCCTGTATCTAGTAGCGCAAAGCTGACCATTTTTATTTCCCCTCGCGACGAGCCATTTATGGGTGGACTCTAGCTAGGAGCTTACCCTCTGTTAGGTAGCACGGTTTTTAAGCGCTTATCCATATCGAGTAATATTCGTTCTGTGGTTTCCCAGTCAATGCACTTGTCAGTGATAGAAATACCGTATTCCATTTTGGAGCGGTCTTCATTAATTTTTTGATTGCCAGCGCCAATATTACTTTCAATCATTAAACCCGTAATCGAATTGTTGCCATCGATAATTTGGTTGGTAATGTTTTCTAATACTAGAGGTTGTAATTCATGATTTTTGTTTGAGTTCTCATGGCTGCAATCAACCATAATGTTTTCGGTTACCTTGCCATCACGAAGTGCCTGCTCGCATAAAGTAATATTCACTGAATCATAATTAGGCTTGCCGCCACCACCGCGCAGTACTACGTGGCCATGAGGGTTGCCTTTGGTGCGAATAACGGCAACTTGTCCATCGCCATTAATACCTAAAAAATGGTGTGAGCTAGAAACAGACTGCAATGCATTGATGGCTACCGTAAGGTTGCCATCAGTACCGTTTTTAAAGCCCACAGCACAAGATAAACCGCTAGCCATTTCTCGGTGTGTTTGCGATTCGGTAGTACGCGCACCGATTGCAGACCAAGAAATAAGGTCATGTAGGTACTGAGGCGAAATCGGGTCTAGAGCTTCTGTTGCAGTAGGTAAGCCTAATTCAGAGATGTCTAGCAATAGCTTACGGCCAATCTTCAAGCCTTCTTCTATTTGAAACGAGCCGTTTAAGTGCGGGTCATTAATTAAGCCTTTCCAGCCAACCGTAGTGCGTGGCTTTTCAAAATATACACGCATCACAACAAATATTGAGTCGCTGACTTTATCCGCTAATACTTTTAAGCGCTTCGCATAGTCCATGGCCGCATCGACATCGTGAATAGAGCAGGGGCCGATAACCAATATTAAACGATGATCTTTGCGGGCGAGAATATTATTAACAGTTTCTCTTCCTTCTAAGATCGTTTTTTTAGCTGCGTCGCTAATAGGCATTAACGCTTTCAGATCAGCAGGTGAAATCAGTACATTTTGCGATGCTAAGTTTACATTTTCAATAGTAGATTGTGACATGGGAATCCTAACAACATTATTGTCAATTTGAGTTTATCTATATTAGACAATTGTACTGGATATTATTCGTTTATGTGATTGATTTTAGTGGTGAAGGTCATAATAAAGTCCAATGTCACACTAAAACCACCATTCTAGGTGGCCGTCCGAGAATAAAAGCCGTCGCGAGGGAAAGCAATTTTGAGTGCATTTTTTTGAATGTTTGAGTGAATAGTGGTTCTATTTCCCAACAGTAGGCGCTATTAAACGACGAAAATGGTCGGAAAAATGCGCCAAAATAGCTTTTCTGCAGTAGGTTCTCTATTCTCGGACGGCCTCCTAAGTTGGGCTAATGTGAATGTGGCCAGCTGCTCATCATCTACCCTCATAGATTAGCCGTATATTTTACGATGAATAGGCCGGCAGAGGGACCACATAATGGTAAATACAGCAGACATCACCGCATCAAAAGACTTACACATTGTTGTTGTAGGGGCGTCAGGGGGAATTGGTCGTGCATTAATTGATCGGTTATTGCAAGATGCTACTGTCGCTAAGGTTTATGGTTTATCCAGAAACTATTATCAGCCAGAGTTTCTCGCATCATCAGGTTCTTCACCGCACTCGCCATCAGCCACTTACGAGCATCTTGTCGTAGATTATGAAGATGAGGCTACGATTAAGTATGCCGCTGGGCAGCTGACACAGCAAATAGACCGCGTGATAGTAGCGACTGGGTTTTTACATGATGAGAGTATTCGACCCGAAAAGACGTTTAAACAAGTGACTAGCGATAAGCTATTACACAATATGTTGGTGAATGTGGTGGGGCCTTCGTTAATCGCAA
>JBLHVX010000111.1:0-6163 GCA_047628835.1 Granulosicoccus sp. | reverse complement strand
TGTTGATGGTTTTGTGCCATTATGGCTATCTTTATTAATAGGCACGGCGACCTTGAGTTTTGTGGGCGCTATTGGTGCGGCATTAACCGTGTCGTTACGTAAAGGTGGCTTGTTATTATCGCTGATTATTATGCCGCTTTACGTACCGGTACTAATTTTTGGCGCAAGTACAGTCCGTTATGCAGTAGACGGTGTTGGGTATAACAGTACACTCGCGGTATTAGGCGGTTTTTTTGCATTAGCACTGGTCTTAGCGCCACTGGCGATTGCGGGTGCTTTGCGTATGAGCGTGGAAGAATAGTCAGTCTACAGGGTATATTATGGTGGTACACTACCTCGTATTTTGCGGCACTAAATCACTTTAGGTATCACACTTAACGTCTTGCTATAAAAGAATTATTTGTTAAATTATTTCTCAGGAGACAATCTTGGATTGGCAGTGGTTTCATCGTTTAGGTTCGCCTCGTTGGTTTTATGAAAAAACTAGTCGTTGGATGCCGTGGATAGTAAGTTGTGCTTTGTTGCTATTAATCGTCGGTGCTGTGTGGGGTTTAGGTTTTGCACCGATGGATAGTAAACAAGGTAATAGTTACCGGATTATTTATATTCATGTGCCTGCTGCATTCCTCGCATTAGCGGGGTATTACGTGATGGCTATAGCCGGAGCGGTGGGCTTGATATGGCAAATGAAACTGTCTTATCTTGTTATGCGAGCGGCTGCGCCTATAGGTGCGGTATTGACGTTTTTGGCATTACTTACCGGCGCTTTATGGGGTAAGCCCACTTGGGGTACATGGTGGGTCTGGGATGCGCGTATTACCTCGATGTTAATTTTACTTTTTTTATATTTAGGTATTATCGCTTTGCAGGGGGCATATCAACGTCAACAAACAGCGAATAAGGCGTGTGCCATATTAGCATTAGTCGGCACGATCAATATCCCCATTATTTACAAGTCTGTTGACTGGTGGTTTAGCTTACATCAACCGGCGACGCTTAAATTGGTTGGCCAATCCAGTATTGATCCATCAATGGCATACCCCTTATTAATTATGATCGCTGGCTTTTATGGGCTTTATAGCTGGCTGGTAATGCACTGGACGCGTTCAAGTATTTTGGAAGCAGAGAGTAAAACCCGTTGGGTTCAAGAAATTGTTGCGAAGAAGGGCACCTGAGATGTTTTTTCAATTTGATACCTTAATGGATTTTTTATATATGGGCGGGCACGGTATTTATGTCTGGCCAAGTTATGCTGTAACGTTGACTGCGCTGCTGTTACTGGCGTTTTTACCCACTATTCAGCAACGACGCTTTATCATCCAGCAAAAACGTCAGCAACGTATAGAACAAGGCGTAAAACAAAAACGTCCTGAGCCAGAGCATATGAATAAAACATAGCTGTACAAATATTAGGCAGGTTAGTAGGTTATATATTTTAACCGGAATTATTATTACCGAGACTCTATATGCATCCCGTTCGTAAGCAGCGATTATTTATTGTTCTTTTTATTGTGATTTTTTCAAGTATTGCGGTTCTCTTGATGACCTATGCGTTGCGGGAGAATATCAATCTTTTCTATCCTCCAAGTAAAATTGTTGCGGGTGATGCGCCCACGCAAACACGGATTCGCGGTGGTGGTTGCGTGCTGCAGGGTAGTGTTGTTCGCTCGATTGATAGTTTAGAAACACGTTTTACATTAACTGATGGTAAGGCACAGATCGACGTGACTTATACCGGTATTCTGCCGGATTTATTTGCCGAAGGTGAAGCGGCAGTGGTGAATGGGATGTTAAACGAGGCCGGCGTTTTTGAGGCCACAGAAGTTCTGGCTAAGCATGACGAAGAGTATATGCCACCAGAAGTCGCAGAGGCGATGGCGTTAGCCAGCGCAGAAACTGGAGCGGAACACCAAAAAGAATGTAATAAAATTTAGCTGCTTCATTTAAAATGAAATAGCTATTTATATTTGTAACTACTCAGCACGATTTTGACTGTGAGCTGAATAGTTACAGATTACTTTATTTCGTTACCCACCTTTACTTATAGAAAGACAATACTTATGTTTCCAGAAGTTGGTCATGTTTCACTAATCCTTTCGCTTTGCTTATATGTTTGCTTAGCGGTTATTCCGCTCATCGGTGTCCAGTTAAACAATAAGTTATTGATGAGTAGTAGTAAACCGTTGGCTTTTGGAGGTTTTACTTTCGCGTTGCTGAGCTTTTTATGCCTTGTACAAGCGTTTTTAGCCGATGATTTTAGTGTGGCCTATGTGGCTAATCACTCCACTACATTATTACCCGATATATATAAAGTAAGCGCTGTATGGGGTGGACATGAAGGGTCATTATTACTCTGGGTGTTAATTCTTGCCACGTGGACGTTCGCCGTGAGTCTTTTCAGCCGTAACTTACCCTTGGATATGCTGGCGCGCGTATTGTCTGTTATGGGCATGATTGGTATAGGCTTTTTATTATTTACCGTGCTCACGTCGAATCCTTTTGATCGGATCTTACCTTTCCCTCCAGCCGAGGGGGCAGATCTGAATCCTCTGCTACAAGACCCAGGGCTCATCATTCATCCACCTATGCTCTATATGGGCTATGTAGGGTTTTCGGTAGTATTTGCTTTTGCTATTGCAGCGCTGATGTCAGGTCGATTAGATAGTGCATGGGCGCGTTGGTCTCGTCCTTGGACCACTATCGCATGGTCTTTTCTTACTGCGGGTATTGCCCTAGGTAGTTGGTGGGCATATTACGAATTAGGCTGGGGTGGCTGGTGGTTTTGGGATCCAGTTGAAAACGCATCCTTCATGCCTTGGCTAGTCGGTACAGCGCTGATTCACTCTTTAGCGGTGACAGAAAAGCGAGGGGTGTTTAAGAGCTGGACTATATTACTCGCGATATTTGCTTTTTCTTTAAGCCTGTTAGGAACATTTTTAGTGCGGTCGGGCGTGCTCACGTCGGTACATGCATTCGCTAATGACCCCGAGCGAGGCGCTTTTATTCTTGTATTCTTATTGATTGTCGTCGGCGGCTCACTGTTACTTTATGCCTTGCGAGCACCGGCAGTAAGAAGTACCACCTCGTTTGATTGGTTATCTCGAGAGGTTTTCTTACTGGGCAATAACATCATTCTCGTCATTATTATGCTCACAATATTACTGGGTACTCTCTACCCGCTATTTTCTGATGCATTGGGTTGGGGCAAGTTGTCGGTGGGGCCGCCATATTTTAATGCTTTCTTTGTGCCGCTTATGGGCTTCTTATGTATATTAATTGGTATTGGACCGTTAACCTTATGGAAAAAAACCAATAAGCAAAAGCTACTTAATTTTCTTAAGCACCCACTTATCGGCAGCCTGTTATTAGGCGCTACATTTCCACTGTTATATGGAGAAGAGTACGCATTCTTTGCCGGTTTAACCGTGTTTTGCGCGTCTTGGATAATATTGGCGTTGGCCGTAGATATTCGCCAGAAAACCCGCAATGCTAATAACTTATCAGCGGGATTATCCCGTTTGACTCGCAGTTATTACGGCATGGTGGTGGCGCATGTTGGCGTGGCAGTAACCGTGCTAGGAGCATGTTTAACGACGATCTATAGTGATCAGCGAGATGTTCGAATGGAAGAAGGTCAACGGATCTCATCAGGACGTTACGAATATCATTTGGTCGCTATTCGTCCGGTTAATGGACCTAATTATCGCGCACAACAAGGGCAGCTTGATGTTTATGAAAACGGTGAGTTCGTCAGTCGTTTGTTGCCGGAAAAAAGACAGTATTTGTCGGGTGGCAATACGATGACGGAAGCCGGTATCGACTCGGGAATCTTTGGCGATATTTACGTGGCCCTGGGTGAATCCCTAGGTAAAACCCCTGATGGTAAAGCCGTTTGGGCGGTACGCTTGCATGATAAACCGTTTGTTACCTGGATTTGGTTGGGGGCAATACTCATGAGTCTAGGCGGTATTTTAGCTATCAGTGATAAGCGTTATCGCTTGAAAGGTAAGTTTAAAGTTAACTCTAAAGATAAAGAACCAGCGACTAGCGTTGTTAGCGAATTATGACCCAAAGACTAAAACTTTTTCTTCCCCTTACGGTATTTTTAGTGATAGCCGCTTTTTTTGTTTGGGCATTAAGACCCGGTTACAATCCTTCTGCAATGCCCTCAGCACTGATAGACAAAAGCTTCCCGGCATTTACATTAATGCGTTTACAAGATAATACACCGGTCTATCGAGACAGTTTGCTAGGCGATGTTAACCTAGTCAATGTATGGGCTACGTGGTGTGCTGCCTGTAAATATGAGCATCCCGTACTTAATTATTTGGCTGAGCAGGGTATTAATATCGTTGGTATTAACTACAAAGACAATACACCCGAAGCGCTTAAGTGGTTAACGACACTAGGTAACCCATACCAATTTAATATTGTCGATGGTGATGGCAGTCTTGGTGTTGATTTGGGAGTATTTGGTGCGCCAGAAACCTACCTAGTCGATACGCAAGGCATTATTCGTTATAAGCATGTGGGCATTGTGGATATGCAGGTATGGAATGATATTTTAAAGCCGCTTTATATGGAGTACTCGAAGTAAAGCTGCGCGTTTAAAATGTGTATCTAGGGCGGTTAGAAAAGAGCTGGAAAAGAACTGAAAAATGTAAATTCACAGAATTATAAGGGGGGGGCAAATATAATTCTGTGATTGTAAGTCTACTGACGAATAACCATAACTGAGCAATGTGCTTTTCGAGAGACTTGGTATGTTGTGCCGCCAAAAAACATGCTCTTTAATGTTGAACCCCGTCCTTGTGATCCCATAATAATTAAATCGGAACGTTTGCCTTTCGCGGTATCAATAATCTGTTTGCCGGGGATACCTTTGCATATTTCTGTTTCAATGACGGCACCTTTTGACTTTGCTTCAGCGTCGAATAACTTTACAAACCGTGTCATTTGAATCAGTGCCGATTGTTCCATCATATCATCGACTTCATTATTGGGCGAATTGGGGTCTGAATTTTTTTCTGAACTTTCGTAAACACTTAAAATAGTGATTTTTTCTGCTTTATTGCCAAAATATTCTAGCGCTGTTCCCATCGCCACTTCAGAATTTTCAGAAAAATCGACAGGTACAAGTACCTTTTTTATTTCTTGAGTCATAGCAGTCCCCCAGTAAAATGTAGATAGTACTTATAATCTAGTCGAGATTAGCTATTCGTCAAGAGTAAACACTCTAATAGAGCCATATAGGCGAATAAACCAGCTATAGCGTAGCAGTTAAGAGTTTTTGGGTGTAGGGGTGAGAAGGTGAGTTGAGAACGACATCAGCCAAACCATGTTCAACAATATCACCTTCTTTAATCACAATGATCTGGTGGCTTAGCGCTTTTACGACGTGTATATCGTGACTAATAAATATATAGCTTAGCTGACGTTCTTGTTGTAGTTTTCTTAATAGCTCAATGACCTGCATTTGCACCGCGCGGTCTAATGCCGAAGTAGGTTCATCGAGGAACAACATGCGCGGGTTAAGTATTAACGCACGGGCAATGGCAATGCGTTGGCGTTGTCCACCTGAGAACTCATGGGGGTAGCGATGCTGCATGTCAGGGTCAAGATCTACTTCCTCCATGATGTCGATGACTTTGCTGTCGATTTCCGCTTGATCTGTATCGCCCTGTAAGTGTAGACCTTCACTAATGATTTGTTTGATACTCATCCGTGGGCTCAGGCTAGAGAAGGGGTCCTGAAACACAATTTGCATTGAACGCCTAAATGGATTGAAAGATTTGCTATCGAGTTCGGATACTTTTTTGCCATCAAAGTGGATAGCGCCGCTGGACTCAATTAAACGTAATATAGCCAGCGCTAAGGTGGATTTACCCGAACCACTTTCACCTAGCACGCCTAATGTTGTTCCCTTTTTAAGGTCGATGTCAACTTGTTTTAGTGCATGAAAAAAGTCCTCGCATCGACCAAATAATGGTTTGGATAAGGGGAATTTTACGCCCAAGTGATGAGTGCTTAAGAGAGTGGGTAGCGCTTCTATAGGGTGTGCTAATGTGACGGGGTTACCGCTAGGATGACTATTGATTAATTGCTTTGTGTAGTTCTCCTGTGGGTTACTTAGCAGGCTTTTCGCATCACCGCTTTCAATGAT
>JBLHVX010000110.1:0-6233 GCA_047628835.1 Granulosicoccus sp. | reverse complement strand
CATTTATTGATGTCGCTATTTCTGATTTAGGTATTTATCGTTACCCAAGCGAGCAAGATATGGTATGGGTTGAATACTACCAGGCCTATAATAGTAGCAATTATAAGTCTGGTGGTTGGAAGCGCCAACTATGGGAAAAAGAGCCTGATAATGTATGGCGTATCATTTATGAAGGCGGCGGTTAGTCTCTTTTTGGTATTTCTTGTCTCAGCCAGCGAATCATGTCTACCCACATTCGGCTGATTTCATGGTCGCTCGGCATAATTCCTGCTGAAGCTAGCTCTACTGTCACGACAGGGATATCGAGATCAACCCCCGCGTAATTACCTAGTGAGCCAGGGTATGTCCCTAGAAGTCGCAGCTGTAAGCTACCTAACTTTTTAGGTGCGGCAATAGAGCCATCAAAATCTATCAGCCTATGTGGCGCATGAACGGCAATAATCACATCGGGCGAAAAGTCGTTTATTACGCTGCTGAACCAGATAGTTTCAGGTTCGCTCAATGCGTAAGGGCCAGGGTAGCGGCGAGGGTTTTTATAGGTTTTTTCTTCCCAGTATTTTAAGGCTAGTGCATCCCAATTAGCGGAAGGAAAGTTACGGTTTAAATCGACACCGTGATGGTTTTGTCGTTGAGACTTTTTTTGTAATAATCCGTCTGGGTTGAGATTAGGGATAACTTTCCAATGGAATAGTCCAGAGTGGTATTTGTTGAGCTTTTCCATCCATCGGAACATGATTGATATTGCCGAGTATTCATCTCCATGAATGCCTCCCATCAGTAGCACCTTCCCAAGAGGCTCTCTATTCTTTACCGGAGGGTATTCCTTGTATGCCAGTGGGTAGCCTTGTAGAGAAAATGCACTACTATTTCTTAGGGCTTGTTTCTTGCAGTCATTCTCATCGACACTACCTAGTTTATTGCCGATGTCACGACACAGCTCGTCGATACTTTTTGTAATGACTGTTTTTTCGGTGGGGATATCGGTTCTTTCGGCTTGAATCGCGTTTTGCGTAGTTTGAGAGCTTGCCGTAACCAAGATGGGGTATGAAGAGAAAGTGAGGCAGAAGATCAGAGCGCTAATGTAATAAGGCATAGGTGTTGTCTGTTTAGTGTCTATAATTATTAGAAATGACCGTTACTAATAATTATAGACTGACTAGAGCGGAATGCCCAATGACCTTTTTTTAGTTTTGCTGCTTATTTGTTGTAAGTTATGCTTCTTTTTTAATTGCCTTGTTGATTATCTTGTTAAGGCAGCTATCTGGGTTTTTTAATTCGATAAGTGCTAAAGCAAGTGCAGATAACCACGTTAAGCATGCCATGCCAAATAATATGCCAGAATCATCGCCTGTTTTCAGGCCGGTGCTCGCATCAAAATGCGGCATAACGATACCTAGTGGCGTAAATAAGTGGAAAAATATAGCACCACTCATAATGCCTATTGCCATTAAAGCGCCTAGTGTTAGCATTGTAGACTTGAGTTCCTCGCTCAGTTTTGGAATAGCGGTTACCCCTATTTTGTTTGCTAGCATCATCGCAAACGGTGTTAGCAATATAATGGAAGCAATGAGTTCAGCTGTGCCAACTAGATATCCACCATATACCCCGAACCACGTAAAGCCGGACCAGTCAGCCAGCGTGTTAAATATATGTTGGGTTTCTAGTGAGCCAGTAAATTTAAAGGGTAGCGATTGCAGAAATACAAAGGCGATAAAAATGCATAATGCTAAGGGGATGTATTTTTTCATGGTGTTGTCTCTATTATTGTGTAGATATTGTCTGGTAGTTAAATTGAGTTAAATAAATATTTTGCCGATAAATGGTTTTTGTGGATATTGTTGCATCTAACGATACCGTAATTGCAATTGTAGACCATAAAAAGTCGTATATGTTCAATGTTCTCTATCAGGCCAACATGTGGCACTCATTATTCGCACTATAGTTAGCTATTGCATTGTTGACCCTAGGGCTATTAATCCGTACAATGCGCAACCCCTATTTGTGGGGGGTGTTCTGTTTTTTATATCAAAAAATAGGGTTTATTATATTAATTAGCTAATTTCTCATTCAGTGTTTTGCACTTGGGGATGCAGCGTCAACATAGTTGGAGTTATATTTCATGGCAACGATCAACCAATTGGTTCGTAAGCCTAGAAAGCGTAAAGTACAAAAGAGTGATGTACCTGCTTTACAGGGTAACCCTCAAAAACGTGGCGTTTGTACGCGCGTTTACACTACTACACCGAAGAAACCAAACTCGGCATTACGTAAAGTATGTCGTGTTCGCCTAACAAATGGCTTTGAGGTAACTTCGTATATTGGTGGTGAAGGGCATAACCTGCAAGAGCATAGTGTGGTATTGATTCGCGGCGGTCGTGTAAAAGATTTGCCGGGTGTTCGTTATCACACAGTTCGCGGTAGTTTAGACACCTCAGGTGTTGCTGACCGTAAACAAGGTCGCTCTAAGTACGGTACTAAGCGTCCTAAATAAGACGTCCTAATACAGGGTATCTTACAAAGACAAGTACACGTTTTTTAGAAAAGATTGAACGAAGAGTAAGGCTAAGCGTACAGAGTTGGTGGTGATTATCACTGCGTTGTGCAGTCTTAGAATTAACCTGAAACAGAGGCCGAGGCCAAACAGAGGCGTAACAACATGCCAAGAAGAAGAGTCGTCGCGAAACGCGTGATATTACCAGATCCTAAGTTCGGTAATCTCACGCTAGCGAAATTTATGAATATACTAATGATCAGCGGCAAAAAAGCCGTTGCTGAGCGTATCGTATACGGTGCCTTAGATTTAGTTACTCAAAAATCAGATAAAGATGCGTTAGAAACATTTAACGAAGCGCTAGAAAAAATTGCTCCACTGGTCGAGGTTAAATCTCGTCGTGTAGGTGGTGCAACGTATCAGGTGCCTGTTGAAGTACGTCCAGCTCGACGCGAAGCATTAGCAATGCGTTGGTTGGTAGAGTATTCGCGTAACCGTAGTGAAAAATCAATGGCTGCTCGTTTAGCTGGTGAATTGATGGATGCTGCACAAGGTAAAGGCGGATCCGTTAAGAAGCGTGAAGATGTTCACCGCATGGCGGAAGCGAACAAAGCGTTCTCTCACTACCGTTTCTAAATACTATTCTCGCTACCTGCTTTCATTGTTTGATGGCCTGTTAGTTAGAGTGTAATAAAAGGCAGCTATTATAAGCTGCCTTTTTTTTAATATTTATTTTATTGGGGAAATCCACGTGGCACGTAAAACACCACTATCACGCTACCGTAATATCGGCATTTGTGCACACGTTGACGCGGGCAAAACCACAACAACTGAGCGAGTGTTATTTTATACTGGTCTGTCGCATAAGATCGGTGAAGTGCATGATGGTGCTGCCACCATGGACTGGATGGAGCAAGAGCAGGAGCGTGGTATTACTATCACGTCTGCAGCAACCACTTGCTTTTGGGCGGGTATGCAAAAACAGTACGAGCAGCACCGCATCAACATTATTGATACCCCAGGACACGTGGATTTTACTATTGAAGTTGAGCGTTCGCTACGTGTGCTCGACGGGGCAGTTGTTGTGTTATGTGGATCTTCTGGTGTGCAGCCGCAAACTGAAACAGTATGGCGTCAAGCCAATAAGTATGAAGTGCCGCGGCTAGTGTTCGTTAATAAAATGGATCGTGCTGGTGCCGATTTTGAAGTGGTGGTTGAGCAATTAAAGAAGCGTCTAAAAGCTAATCCTGTTCCCCTGCAGATGACTATCGGTGCTGAGGATGGTTTTAAAGGTGTGGTTGATCTGATCAAAATGAAGGCCATTTTGTGGAGTGAGGCAGACCAAGGTATGACCTTCGAATATGGTGATATTCCGGCTGATGCGTTAGATAAGTGCGAGCAGATGCGTGAGTATATGGTTGAAGCTGCGGCGGAAGCATCTGATGAGTTAATGGATAAGTATTTAGAAGGTGAAGCGCTAACCGAAGACGAGATCAAAGCGGGTATAAGAACGCGTACTTTAGCCAACGAAATTGTTCCTGTCATCGGTGGCTCGGCTTTTAAAAATAAAGGTGTGCAGGCCATGCTGGATGCTGTGATTGATTACTTGCCGTCACCAACCGAAGTTAAGGCGATTGATGGCACGCTAGAAGATGGGGAGACGGTTGTTCACCGCGAGGCGGATGATAGCGCGCCGTTTTCTGCATTGGCGTTTAAAATTGCCACCGATCCTTTTGTCGGTACGCTAACGTTTTTCCGGGTCTATTCTGGCACCTTAGAAAGCGGTACAGCGGTATATAACTCGGTCAAAGGTAAGCGTGAGCGTGTGGGCCGAATGGTACAAATGCATGCGAACTCTCGCGAAGAGATTAAAGAGGTCTGTGCAGGTGATATTGCTGCTGCGATTGGCCTTAAAGATGTCACTACGGGTGATACCCTATGCGCAGAAAACGGGAAAATTATTCTTGAGCGTATGGAGTTCCCTGAGCCAGTGATATCCGTTGCGGTAGAACCTAGAACGAAAGCCGATCAGGATAAAATGGGCCTGGCTTTAGGTAAGTTAGCGCAAGAGGATCCATCGTTTCGAGTAAAAACCGATGAGGAAACGGGACAAACGATTATTTCTGGTATGGGTGAGCTTCATCTGGATATTCTGATTGAGCGTATGCGGCGTGAGTTTAGTGTCGAGGCGAATATTGGTAAGCCGCAAGTTGCTTATCGTGAGTGCATCAATAATGTATGTGATATCGAAGGTAAGTTTGTGCGTCAGTCTGGCGGCCGTGGTCAGTATGGGCACGTCAAAATTAAATTTGAGCCAGCAGAAGATAGCAATGCGGAAGGCTTGGTATTTGTGAATGAGGTTGTCGGTGGCTCGGTACCGAAAGAATTTATCCCTGCGGTCGAAAAAGGTATTTCTGAGCAAATGCGCAATGGTGTGTTAGCGGGGTACCCTTTGTTGGGCCTTAAAGCGACCTTATACGACGGCTCTTTCCATGATGTTGACTCCAATGAAATGGCGTTTAAGATAGCCGCATCGATGGCTACAAAAAAGCTAGCTAAAAGCGGTGGCGCTAAATTATTAGAGCCAATGATGAAAGTCGAAGTGGTGACACCAGAAGAAAATATGGGTGATGTAGTGGGTGATCTTAATCGACGTCGTGGTATTATTTTAGGTATGGAGGAAGGGATATTAGGTAAGACGGTAGATGCACAGGTGCCTTTATCTGCAATGTTTGGTTATGCGACGGATTTGCGTTCAGCGACTCAGGGGCGTGCCACCTTTACCATGGAATTTGATAAATATGCGGAAGCACCAAATAGCGTAGCATTGGAGATTATGGCCAAAAACGGCATGATCTAGTCAGTTTTATATAGAGACAGTTTTATTTTTCACATTAAATTATTTGCAAATAAGCAAGGTTATTATAGGAGTTTGTCATTGTGGCAAAAGAAAAGTTCGAGCGTAATAAACCTCACGTCAACGTGGGAACAATTGGTCACGTCGATCATGGTAAAACCACACTAACTGCAGCGCTAACACGCGTATGTGCAGAAGTATGGGGCGGCACTATGGTAGCGTTTGACGGTATCGATAATGCACCTGAAGAACGTGAGCGCGGTATCACTATCGCTACATCTCATGTTGAATATGATTCGCCTGAGCGTCACTACGCACACGTAGATTGCCCAGGTCACGCCGATTATGTTAAGAACATGATTACCGGTGCGGCACAAATGGATGGTGCTATCTTGGTATGTGGCGCGACTGATGGTCCTATGCCGCAGACTCGTGAGCACATCCTGCTATCACGTCAGGTTGGCGTTCCGTACATCTTAGTGTTCCTCAACAAAGCAGACCTTCTAGCAGAAGATTGCGGTGGCGTAGGTTCAGAAGAATACGAAGAAATGATAGAGCTAGTTGAAATGGAATTGCGTGAATTGCTAGACCTTTACGAATTTCCGGGCGACGATACACCTATCATCGCTGGTTCTGCATTAATGGCACTTAACGGCGAAGATGATAATGAATTAGGCACAACAGCTGTTAGAAAGCTGGTTGAAGCGCTAGATTCATACATTCCCCAGCCAGAGCGTGCAGTTGATCAACCTTTCCTACTGCCTATTGAAGATGTATTCTCAATTTCAGGTCGTGGTACGGTGGTTACTGGTCGTGTTGAGCGTGGTATCGTTAAAGTCGGCGAAGAAATTGAAATCGTTGGTATTAAAGAAACGACAAAAACAA
>JBLHVX010000109.1:0-6248 GCA_047628835.1 Granulosicoccus sp. | reverse complement strand
GCCAGCTGTAATATGTCAACCCCTTCAACACCATCAATTAACAAAGGGCTGTCTTCCGTGACAGCCGCTTGTAATCGGCTGAGCTGAGCTTCCACTGTGGCACTTTCTTGTTTAGCTAACTCTCTAGGGTTTCGCTTATACAACTTCCCCATCAGTTCGTATAATAAACGTTCGCTTTCCTTGCGGTGCGCATCAGCGACAAAGTCTATGTCGCCTTTAGCCAATTGTTTAACATTAAAGCCTTCTCCGCAGCCGGTTAATAACACGGTAAACAAACAAAGCACTGCCAGTAAAAGAGTTTTAAAAGTACGCAGATAAAAAAACATAAACATTATATTTATCAAAAGGTTATATTGATTTTTGTTAGCCAAAGCATGCACTTTGACGCCAATTATTGTAATTGCCACAGACTATCATGATCTGCTCCGCTACAATACCCCGTATTTACCATATCCCATATTCTACATAAGAAGTAAAATAGTCCAACATGAGCACAGCAACCATTTCAACACCGACAATATCTCCTCTTAACCCCCCTATTAACCTTGATAATAGTTTAGGGTTAAAACAACAATGGGGAGGACTGCATGGTGCGGCGAGCGCATTGGCTATTATGCGTACAGCTAAAGAAAAGCAAGCTGTACTAGTCGTCACGCCCGATACCGCGACGGCCAATCATTTACTGGAAGAATTACGTTTCTTCAATAACCAGCCAGTCGATGGTCAGCAACAAAACAATTTGCCCGTATTACATTTTACAGACTGGGAAACACTGCCCTACGATATATTCTCGCCCCATGACGATATTGTATCGACCCGTTTAGAAACATTGCACAGTATTACCCAGCTGAAAAAAGGCATTATAGTCGTCGCCATGAACACGCTGATGTGCCGCCTACCACCGTTAGATTATTTACAAAAATACAGCTTTATCATCAAAAAAAATGATCAATTCAATATTGATCATATGCGTCGACAATTAGAATCTTCCGGTTATCACTGCGTAGACACCGTTTATTCCCATGGTGAATTTGCGGTTCGCGGTTCACTGGTGGATTTATTTCCCATGGGTAGCGCTCTTCCATATCGGGTTGATTTATTCGATAACGAAGTGGATACATTACGAACCTTTAACCCAGAAACCCAGCGTAGCATTAAACAAGTCGATAATATCTATTTATTACCAGCAAAAGAATTTCCACTAGACGAAGATGGGATTCGCGGATTTCGTACACAGTGGCACGAGCGTTTTAATGTTGATCATCGCAAATGTTCTATTTATCAAGATATTAGCGATGGCATCGCACCTGCCGGTATCGAATATTATTTACCATTGTTTTTTAAAGAATGCGTTTCATTATTTGATTACCTGCCCGACAACACTCACATTTTCTCTCTCTCAGGGATAGAACCTGCCGGAGAGCATTTTTGGCGTGAAATACATAGTCGATTTGAAAGTCGTCAGGGTGATTTACAGCGGCCAATATTCCCCCCCAATGAAATTTTTCTCCCAGTTGCTGAAGTTTTTTCACACTTAAAACGTTTTAGTCAATGCTCTATTCAAGTAGGAGATAAATCGCACGTTACCTTTAATAGCCTCGCCTTACCTGAGCTAACGGTTGATGCGCACACGCCTCAACCTTATAGTCGGTTAATTAAATATTTAGATGGATTTCCTGGGCGAATTTTATTTTGTGCTGAATCCGCTGGCCGCCGCGAAGCATTATTAAATGTATTACAACCCAACGATATAAAACCAGTACATGTTGATCACTGGCAAGACTTTATCAATGGTGACATGTCTTTAGCCATTACCGAATCCACCATTGAGCAAGGGTTTTCGTTAACCGATCCCGCTATTGCGGTGATTACTGAAACCCAATTATTTGGCAATCAAGTTAAGCAACGCCGTCGCCGAAAAACCTCACAGGATGTGAGCGAACAAGTTATTAAAAACCTCACTGAATTGAAAATTGGTGCGCCCGTCGTGCATCTTGATCATGGTGTAGGGAGATATTTAGGTTTAGAAACTATTGTAGTGGGTCACGGAAAAGACCAAGAAACTAATGAGTTTTTAATGCTGCAATATGCCAACGACGCAAAATTATATGTACCTGTCACACATCTACATTTAATCAGCCGCTATTCTGGTGCAGCCGAAGGCTTAGCCCCACTGCATAGGTTAGGAAGCGATCATTGGCGTAAAGCGAAAGAAAAAGCCGTCAAAGAAGTCCGTGATGTAGCCGCTGAGTTATTAGATATTTATGCGCGCCGCGATGCGCGTGTAGGTTATGCATTCCCGTACAACAAGGCTGATTACCAACTATTTTCCAGTAGCTTTCCGTTTGAAGAAACTCCTGACCAAGAAGTGGCTATACACGCTGTACGTAACGACATGCTATCAGAAAAACCTATGGATAGATTGGTCTGTGGTGACGTGGGGTTTGGCAAAACAGAAGTTGCTATGCGTGCTGCATTTATAGCAACACAAGCTAGCAAGCAGGTGGCTGTTTTAGTTCCGACGACGCTGTTAGCCCAACAACATAATGAAAACTTCATTGATCGTTTTGTAGATTGGCCGGTTAACGTCGCTGTGATTTCTCGGTTCCAAACAGCAAAAGAAACTAAAGCCATCGAAGCGAAAGTTGCTAGCGGTGAAATTGATATTTTAATCGGGACACATAAAATATTAACCACAGGTTTCAAATTTAAAAACCTTGGTTTATTAGTTATTGATGAAGAGCACCGCTTTGGCGTGCGTCAAAAAGAGGCTATCAAAGCTTTCCGTAGTGAAGTAGATATTCTCACCTTAACCGCAACACCTATTCCACGCACACTAAATATGGCGATGCATGGCATTCGTGACCTATCCATTATTGCTACGCCCCCTGCCCGACGCTTATCAGTAAAAACCTTCGTGCGTGCTTTTGATGACGCTCTTATTAAAGAAGCGATTTTAAGAGAAATTTTGCGTGGCGGCCAAGTTTACTTTTTACATAACGAAGTGAAAACCATCGAAAAAACAGCTCGTTATTTATCAGAAATGATACCCGAAGCGCGCGTAGGTACGGCTCATGGTCAGCTACGTGAAAAAGCGTTAGAACATGTAATGTCTGAATTTTATCACCAGCGTTATAACGTACTGGTGTGTAGCACAATTATCGAAACGGGCATCGACATCCCTAACGCCAACACCATTATTATAGAACGTGCCGATAAGTTTGGTTTAGCACAATTACATCAACTCCGCGGACGTGTAGGTCGCTCACATCATCAAGCTTATGCATATTTAATGACGCCACCACCAAAAGTGATGACCGCCGATGCTGAAAAACGTCTAGAAGCAATATCGCAAGCCGATGAGTTAGGTGCAGGTTTTACCCTTGCCACTCACGACTTAGAAATACGTGGAGCGGGTGAGTTATTAGGCGATGATCAAAGCGGCCAAATGCATTCAATTGGCTTCACGTTGTACATGGAAATGCTTGAAGAAACCGTGAAAAAACTCAAAGAAGGTAAAGACACCTCACAATCGCTACTGATGCCAAGTCACGTAGATATTAATCTGCATATCCCAGCCCTTATTCCTGACAAATACTTACCTGATGTACACACACGCTTGCTATTCTATAAACGATTGTCATCTATTAAGGATGAAAAGGGCTTTGATGATCTACAAGTAGAGATGATTGACCGTTTTGGATTACTGCCAGAACCCGCAAAGCACCTCATTCGCGTCACTCAAATCAAACTAGAAGCCGACGCCTTAGGCATCGCTAAAGTAGACGCTAATGCAAAACGTATTATGATTGAGTTTTCTTCAAATCCAAAAACTGATCCGCTCAGTTTAGTTAAAATGGTACAAAATCAGCCACATTTATATCAACTTCGAGGGGCAAATCAGTTACTATTCCATCACGATATGCCGTTTGCAGAAGATCGAATAGATGCAACCAACCAATTACTAGTGGCCTTAACGCCAAACCCTAATACAATAAAACGTTAACGCAAAGAAAACACGTTAACGCAAACTATTACACTTATTGAGTAGAGAACAATCATAATGATGTATTTGCGCTTCATCTTTTGCCTTTTTATTGCAGCTATCAGCCTTAGCAGCCACACTGCTTTAGCAAAAAATGCCGGCCGCTGGTATCAGGTAGAAGTCCTTATTTTTAAACGTAACACACCTCCTACTGACACCACCTCGGTGAATCAAAGAGAAGCATGGCCCACAGATATTAGCCTTGCTTACCCAGAAAAATATCGTTTCATCAAACACCCTTTACCCTCATCGAATCATGAGCTCGGCGGTTACAGTTACGTACTTAAAAGAAATGAGCAGTTTGATGTGCTTTTCCATCAGGCGTGGAATCAGCAGATGTGGGGCGAAAGCAGATCAACACCGCTTATTATTAAAGCGGGGCAACAGCATGGTGATCATCGGGAATTAGAAGGCAGTATTAACATTCATATTGGACGCTTTCTCCACTTTACAACTGATTTGTGGTTAAACGAATTCATTTATGGTGATGGCAACCAAGCTTTTTCAAGCAATGCTTGGCCAACACTGCCCGCATTCGGTTCTGATAATACTTCCTCAACAAAAACATCAGGCAGCAACTCTACCGATCCATTCCTACCTAGTCAGGTACAGGTATCACGCGTTGTAAAATTTACAGAAAGACGAAGTATGCGTAGCAAAGAAACACATTATATTGATCACCCCGAAATGGGGATTATTGTCAGGATGCTTCCCCTTGAAGATAGAAGATAGCACCTAACAGCATTAATTGTAAGCGCTCAACATCAAACCACTTTTAGCTCTAGGATTTAGCTCTAGAACTAAAAAATTAAAGGCAAACACCTCTTCTACCTGCAAACCTTTCTCTCCTTCAGCTAGGCTGAACTCTACGGCCCGCCCTTCGTTTAGCGAACGATAACCTTCGCTTTGTATATTGCGATAGTGAACAAAAATATCTTCAGACTTAGCTTCGCAACTAATAAGCCCATAACCACGTGGATTACCCTCAATGCCGCTGTTGAATCTACTGCGGCTGTCTAACGTATGGAATCTAGGATAATTAAACCACTCGACTGTCCAGTGTTACGCTCAGACATAAATTACTTCCTGCTGACTCAAAGAATGTGAATAATAATCACATCTAACGATTAATAAGGGGAACTACATCGACAAACTTTGTAAACTGTATAAGTTTGCCAACGAAGACTCGTCGTTAATCATGCTAAGACATTATTTTTGAATCAACATCTTCTGGGAATGTAACATGCTTGTAAGCAGGCAAAGTTCTAATTAGTGATCTAGCTCAAGGAATTTAATCAAATCCGGGAAAAACTGACATATTTTTTCCATTTCGGTCTTCACCAACACCATAATTACATCCATAGAAAGTTCTTCTTCAGACAAACCTGGCGCCCAATTCACCACCAAATTTAACGCGGCATAATCAATAGCTAACTCTCTAGCGAGTGCGGCTTCCGGCATAGCAGTCATTCCCACTATGTCACACCCATCGTTTTCTAAGCGTTGCACTTCTGCCGCGGATTCTAAACGAGGCCCTTGGGTGCAAGCATAAACACCGTGATTAATGTGGGCTATCTCGGCTTGATTAAAAAACGACAGCATGCGTTGGCGTAATGCTTCACTGTATGGACGTGTAAAATCAATATGCTCAACGCCAACCATCGCATCGTTTTCACCGTCATAAAAAGTATGTTCACGACCCCAGGTGTAATCAATAATTTGATGGGGAACGACGAGTGTGCGTGGAGGCATATTGTCATTAATACCTCCGACAACATTACAAGCAATAATTTTTGTAATGCCTAGTGATTTGAGCAACCAAAGGTTTGCACGATAATTGACTTTATGGGGTGGGTATTGGTGCTGATCACCGTGACGAGGCAAAAAAATAATTTCACGCTGATTGACAGTAAAGCCACACACACCTTCGGAGTGAGGGCCAAAAGGAGTTGATTGCGAAATTGCTCTTGCTTCACCCAACGTGGTGAGTTGCGTAAGGCCGGAGCCTCCAATAATTGCTATAGGCATATGTTTTCTTGTTTTTTAATGTGATTTTGAAACATTTACACGAATGATATTTCATCCTCATGCTGCGTTTACCCCACAAGTTAAACTACAAAGGGGTACCAAGGAAAAACGTACTAAATCGGTCATTTACCACGGTGCCGCATGACGGTATACATATAAACTCCCTTTTTGGACT
>JBLHVX010000108.1:0-6257 GCA_047628835.1 Granulosicoccus sp. | reverse complement strand
GACTGATAGAACATCAGCTACTTTTACGCTAATGGGTTTACCTCTATTGACAACACTCCAAATATCAAGAATTTTTTTTGATAAGCGAACACTCTCATCACACCGATCTATTGCCGTAATCTCTAACCGCGTGCTCTCTCCCAACAACATAACAGTGCTAGGCAATGCGCCAGAACCTATCACTAAACATTCTGAACAGCCGTCAATTAACTGGCTCAACACATTCGAATGAATGGCAGTATGCGGGAAGTGTTTTTGTGCATATTGCTGAACAAGTATTTCCCGTTCAGGGCTATCTATGAGTGCTGCTGCATCCAAGAGCTCACTATGGTATTCATAGTGAGCTCTTGCTTTATGAAGGGAGAACAGTTTTGATTGCACGAATGGGTGCATTAATATCTTTGCGCTATCTACACCTAACGCCACAATGACTTGTTTCAGCATAAAAAAATAATCATGCAACCGTGGGATACTGTTAGGCTCTGAACAATTCACGCCATCGATATGATCAATTAACTGGAAAAGCGTCGAGCGTACATTATCTTCGTTTTTTTCGACTTCCGACGCTAGCGACATATTACTGGCAACGCAAAAAAACATGTCTTGAATGAAAGGTGCTGTCGTCCGTACCAAAACCCTCTATGTTAAACCTTTCATCTACAGAAGATAAACCAGACTCAGCATAATCATCCCCTGCTTTAGTCGGATCACGCAACACCACCAATGTACTTTTCTCGCAATTTTTCCAAACCGTATCTAACACCTTAGCTTTAGGGCGAACCAGATTCGCAATATAAACAATACTGGATGCCGAATAATCATGATCTAACCCGTTATTACAATGTAATTTAACGCTAGCTTGTAAACCTAGCTGTTTAATTAATTTTTCTGTTATTGATATTGCCTCTGGATCAATATCAATCGCATCAATTTTCATATCTGGGTATTTATTGATAATATGCAACACCGTCATAGGGAATGGACCACACCCCACCATCGTCAGGTGTTTACAGCTATCAAAATCGTCAAAATCAAACATATCGACCACTCGGTTATATGCGACTTCGGCAAAGTCCCCTAACTGAGTAATATCGTAGCAATCATTCATGCTAGCGATAATTGTCTCAGCGACTTCATATTCTTTTTGCTTAATATAATCTGTGTGCTCTTCGTATGATTTCAACGCCCATCTTCTCCCTTAATAACTGATACACCAATATCATTTCTATAATGCAGCCCATCAGATAACACCATATGAAGCTTTTGATAAGCTAACTGACGCGCTAAAGATAATGTCCCCCCCCAAGCACTGACGCAAAATGTTCTATTATTATATGTCATAATAGTGTTCAAATGGTCAGATAATAACAGCTCTCCAAAATAAAAATCATGCTTACCTGCACTCTCGAATGTCTCAGAAAAATTCACAGAAAAAGAGACACCAGCCTTTTCTGGATAGCTTTTGGGGACAGCATAAACACAGCATATATAGCCTGGCTTGATCGATAAGGGGGCATTTTTTTGTAGCTGTCCCATTGATACTGAAAACAATACCGAGGCAAAATCCGAAGTCAACAAACTACATATAGCCTGCCCTTCTGGGTCGCCTAAACGGCAATTCAATTCAAGCAAAACCGGCCCATTGTTCGCATCAATCATAATGCCAAAATAAAGAAAACCATTATAATGCAAACCTTCTTGAACCATGCCTGCGACAACGGGCTGAACAAGCGACGTTATCATGCTGCGATGCAAGTCTGAGGAAACCCCTGGCACTGGTGTAATAGCTCCCATACCGCTGGTATTACCACCATTATCATTATCATTGAGAGTTTTATAATCTCTACAGGCAGGTAGCTCTACCCAGTTTTCCCCGCTCATTAAGATAGTTAGACTCAGCTCTCTGCCTTCACATAACTCTTCTAGTATTACAGCCGTTGAAAAACCATAATAGTTTTGCTGAATAGAGAATATTTCTATTGCTACGTTAACCGCCTCCTCTTTAGAGTTAACCTTAACCGCGCTATAATGACTTCTTATGACCTTGTCAGACTTAATAAAGCAAGGGTATATCCCATTGTCTACCGTAATAATTTCCTCTGTTGACTGACAAGTATAATATTTTGGTGTGCTGACACCTTGCCGATCAAAAAATCGTTTCGAGAAACACTTAGAAGCCTCTACAATCGATGATTTTTTGTTTGCACCTACCACCCTTATATTCGCAAACGTTAGCGCATCAACCAACCCCTCGATCATCGCATCAGCGGTGCCCACGACAACACAGTCGACCGCTTTTTCACGACAAAAATCGATTATTTGAAAATAAGTATCGGGCTGTAATTCTTCCATCCAATATACTGGCTGTATTTTTTGATAACCGATATCCGGTAACGGAGAACGCCTAGATAAAAAAACACATTCCACATCACTTGATTGCGCCAAGAGACAGGATAGAGCATGCCCTCTAGCCTGAGAATCAATAATCAAAAAACGGATAGCAGTGCTATTCTTATCGTTATTCATCGTTATGGGCCACCTGTATCGTTATGACAACTAAAAATATACATGTTAAAATTCAAGTATGTGTACAGCACTTTTAAGGTTAAAGGCATATAGTGAGAAAAGTCAAATTCAACAGTTCTGACCATCAACTAGATGGGAAAATTCAGCTATTGCTCTCCGGCTTTCACCAGCAGGACATTATCAGCATTGATGAAATCATTGCTGCTGTTAAGTTATTACCCGCCAAGCATTTAGTCGGTCTTAAAAAGATCAATTACGACCCATCTCGACTACACCAAATGCTCTACTACTACTTAGGCATTGCGCCTAACTTAAGTAGTCTAGGGGAATTCATCCAGAAAAAACGCCAAGTAAACATGTACAAACTTCACGACAAACAACAGTTTTACCATACGTTATTCCATGAGATAGGGCACTATGTTTATTTTTTCGTTATTAACAGTCATGTAAAAAAAGAATGGGCGACAAAAATTCATAGAAAAGATTCGTTTGTTTCAAAATACGCAAGTAAAAATGCGGCTGAGGATTTTGCTGAATGCTACAGCTTTTACATCACACACCCCAAAAAATTAATGCAACTTAACACTAAATACTCTTTTATACTTCAGCAGGTATTTAATCGTGAAAACATCAATCCATCAAAAAATGAAGTGGATCTGCTTTTATAGATCACTCTATATGGCGGCATCAAATTTCCCCAACCGAATCTTAGCCCTATTTGTGATATAGGGTTAACACCCATCATTGAGCGACGCCTAAACTGCCGCATTAAGCAGTCCTATCAAAAATTTACGAGAAAAACAGAAACCACAACATTATAAAAGACATCAAAAAACGAAACCCCGACATGCGCGCCGGCTTCACCTCAATGATTCATAGATTCAAGCTTGGAGAGCAGGTGCAAAATATAATACCTGCAACAAACCGTAAAAAGACACCTCGGAAATAAAAAATCGAGGTTGCACGGCCTGGAGCAAATCCAGAAAACCTATTAGAGAGGCTTCGTGATTACGAGGAGGATGTGCTACGTTTTATGGAAAACCCCATGCTCCAACACAAATAACCGGGGCGAGTGTGGTCTACGAATGACAAAGGTGCCGCAAAAAATGTCGGGATGCTTCAGATCTAAGATGGGGGCAGATACCTACTGTCGTATCCGCAGTAATTTATCGACATGCAGGAAACATAATGTGGGCGTAGGCGAGGCTTTGGAACGCCTATTTTCGGGTGAATGGCCTGATTTTATTCAGGAAAAGTTGAACGAACTAAGCTGATGCGCTAAGTAGTTACTTAAAGTAATCAAAAGGGCTCTGATCGAGTAGACGAATTTCTCCCAGCAAGTTAAACAATAAGTCGATAATACTTTCATGGGTACACCTCGCTGCACGCAGCTACTATGTGACATTGAGGATGTAAATAATTCTGTGTGTCCGTTCATTATCCTTAAACTACCCACAAGGTAATTATAATGAGCAAAACAATGAATCAGAAAAAATACAGGCATTAGCCGAAGAGCTGGCCAAAGACCTTAAAACTCCTGAAGACCTGAGCGCCCTTAGTGCTCACCTCACTAAAATCACCGCTGAAGCTGCGTTAAAGGCCGAGATGAATGCACACCTAGATTATGAAGAATATGATGTAGACGGCCACCACAGCGGTAATAGCCCCAATGGTTATTCTTCAAAAACACTCAAAGGTGATCATGGTGAAATCGAGCTTAAAACACCCCGTGATCGAACTGGCAGCTTTGAACCGCAGTTAATCAAAAAGAATCAAACCCGTATTACAGGCATGGATGATCAAATTCTTAGCCTTTATGCTAAATGAATGAGTACGCGCGATATCGTTGCGGCCTTCGATGAAATGTATAGCGCAGACATCTCAGCTGGACTGGTGTCACAAATCACTAATGCCGTGGTGGAGCAAGTGGTAGAATGGCAAAGCAGACCGCTTGATGTCGTTTATCCTATTGTTTACATGGATTGCATTGTGCTTAAAATTCGCCAAGATAAACGGGGCATCATGGCCTTAGGCATTAATGTCGAGGCTCATAAAGAGCTGCTCGGTATGTGGATGTCTAAAAATGAGTGGGCAAAATTCTGGCTTTCAGTACTGACTGACCTACAAAACAGAGGCGTTAAACATGTGTTGATTGCTTGCGTAGACGGTCTAAAGGGTTTTCCCGAGGTGATTAATGCCTCCTTCCCTGATGCAAGCGCCCAGCTTTGTATTGTCCATATGGTGCGTAACTCACTGAAGTTTGTGCCGTGGAAGCTTCCGCTCCTGCTCGCGCCCCTTACCTTGCATCTACGTCCTGCAGGTAAAAGATTACAAGGAAGTCACTACAGACTTGAAACGTATTTACCAGTCAGTCACCGAAGAGGAAGCCGCTTTTGATCTGGATCGTTTTGCAGAAAGATGGGATGAAAAATATCCGCAAATCAGCAAGTCCTGGCGCGCAAACTGGCCTAACCTGATCACGCTTTTTAATTACCCACCAGATATTCGCAAAGTGATTTATACCACCAACGCCATAGAGTGTTTAAACAGCGTGATACGTAAGTCAGTGAAGACTCGCAAGGTATTCCCAAATGATAATGCGGCAATGAAGCTGATCTATTTAGCGGTTGAAGCAGCCTCTAAAAATGGAGTAGCTGCCCTTGGGGTACTATGCCAATTAGAGACTGGAAGCCGGCGTTAAATCGTTTTATTATAGAGTTTGTTTTACACCCTCAAGTGGTTCAGTGCCAAACGCCAGTTATGGATTGGCATTACCCATCTTTTTGATGCTTCTCGTACCGCAAGGCACACCACTTTTTTAGCCGCGTCATCATTAGGAAATACCTTCCGCTTTTTAGTCGCTTTACGTATGACGCTGTTTAACGATTCAATGGCATTGGTGGTGTAAATCGCTTTACAAATACCTCAGAGTAAGCGAATAGCGTATTTAGGTTGTGTCAATTTTTCGCCATGAACGTCTGATTCGTGGATACCTGCCCGAGGGTGTAAAACAAACTGTGTAACTGCCCAGTTTACACATGAGGAGCTAACTGCTCCTCAAACTCTATCACCTCGGTGCCGCTTGACGGTATAAAACGATTTAACGCCGCTTTCCAATCCCTAATTGGCATGGTCCATTTTTTAGAGGCTGCTTCAACGGCTAAGTAGATCACCTTCATAGCCGCATTGTCATTTGGAAATACCTTCCGAGTTTTAACCGATTTACGAATCACGCTGTTTAAAGACTCGATGGCGTTGGTCGTATAAATTACTTTGCGAATATCTTGCGGGTAATCAAAAAGCGTAATCAGGTTAGGCCAATGTGCACGCCAAGATTTACTGATCTGCGGATATTTTTCATCCCATTTTTCTGCAAAACGATCTAGTTCCAAAGCTGCCTCTTCTTCTGAGACTGAATGGTAAATAAGCTTCAGATCTGCGGTGACTTCCTTGTAATCTTTCCACGGCACAAACTTCAGTGAGTTACGCACCATATGGACAATGCATAGCTGGACCCTTGCATCAGGGAAGGTGGCATTAATCGCTTCAGGGAAGCCTTTTAAACCATCTACGCAAGCGATCAACACATGTTTAACGCCTCTGTTTTGTAAATCAGTTAGCACTGAAAGCCAGAATTTCGCCCCTTCATTTTCGGACATCCACATGCCAAGTAGCTCTTTATGGCCTTCGACATTAATGCCTAAAGCCAAATAGATGGCCTTATTGATGAC
>JBLHVX010000107.1:0-6315 GCA_047628835.1 Granulosicoccus sp. | reverse complement strand
AACACTCGCCAGATCCACGATGTGGTTTCATCAATGAACGCCATTACCAAGAGCGCAAGTCAGATTGAACAATCAGTCCAGCATTCCCGAATGCAGGTCACTGGCGCTGTGGCAGGCAACGATGATGTTCAGAACCAGCTGCGCGAGAGCGAACGTGCCGCTGAACATGCGATTGAGGTCATTAATCGTGTGGCAGGAGCGATTGAGGTCCTTCACGGTTCCAGTAAAAAGATCGAACAGGTGATTGGCGTAATCGCGGAGATTGCAGAGCAGACCAACCTGCTGGCCTTGAACGCAGCGATTGAGGCGGCTCGCGCTGGAGAGCAGGGCCGGGGTTTCGCCGTTGTGGCCGATGAAGTACGAAGCCTGTCACGTCGCACGGGTGAATCCGCCCATCAGGTGCGTCAGTGGGTTAGCGAGCTTGTCACCCAGGTTAATCGTGCCAACGGCTTACTGGATGAGACCCGGGCAGCCGGTGGCACTAACCGGGAGACGTTGGGAACACTCAAGACCCATCTGGTGGCACTTAAACAAACCTTTGATGATCTCAGCCACTTTACCACTGAGGTAGACGAGGCAGTGCAGGTTCAAAGGGACGAGATTGGTCGGGTGGGGCGGCGCGCGGACGCGCTGGGAGAAAGCTCTCAGGGTCTGGAGCAGCATATCGGTCACACTAAAACGGTGAGCGATCAGTTGCGTGGGCAGTCAGAATCGCTGCGAGCCCTTATTTCTCGTTTCCAGATTCAAGAGGTATAACACAGAATGACAGCCTGTGACCAAGCGAGAGAGCTACAGCGCATTATTGATCGCAGCCACTTAGTCTGATTTCATTTTACTAATTTTCAAAAGTTGTAAGTAGGCAAGTAAATCGATTTTTAGTCCAAAAATCCCAAGGTCATAGGGGTTGGTTGAATCAGCAAGTTGCTAGCCGCCATAAACCATGTCGCCCAGTTGATCTGATAGTCCAACTAGGTAACCGTCGGTTGCCATGTTGGTGGGCGCTTACTCCAATCTCAGTAGGCTTATTGATAAGAATTTTCTGAGCCAAAAACGTCTCGCTAGTATCTGTTTCAATGGCATCTAACCATAGTGTCACTTCGGCTAGGCTTTGAGTCATAAAGTTTATGTCCCCGATCAATGGGATTGGGCCTTCCCACATCACGAAGTTATCACGGTGGCAAAATTCACGTTCAAAGCGATAGCGAACCCAGTAACCGTGTTTCCTAGGTCAGTCAATGTCTGCATGAAGCCATCAAAACCTTCGGGTTTATCAGGCGCATCTGCTCTAAATTCAAAGTCATTTAAAAGTATGTGATAGTCAGCAAACTGGGTAGCGGTGCTCAATACATCTGGAATAGTGCCAGCAAAGTCAGCGGTTTTAGGGTGACCAGTAATCGCTTGTTCCATTGAGACTGTGGATTGGCCGCTGTCCAATATTCCGCGGGCTTGGTAGCTGCGTTCACGGCGAACAATAAAGGGAATTGTTTCACCATTGTCGGTTGTGGTCATGGCAACATCGTCAGCAGGACTGGCAGAGTCTTGGCACGCCCATGGCTGATATTAGATTTTCGCCTATGACTAAGCCTTCTATTAATCCAATTAACCTTAACGGGTTGTCAGCACTTGGCGTCAGTACAGGGGTCACGTTTTCGGTATTAAGGGTGAGTACCAATTCACTGATTGCTTTCTCTTCCTTTACGATGACTTCAACGAACACGTCGCCTGCGGAAATAAGATCGGCACGATTGGATAAAACGTTAAGTCGTGCACTGTCTCTTATTAGTTGTGGTGCATTCATTATTACAGGGGGAATTACTTCTTCTAACAGGGCTATATTGTCAGTGCAGACGGCCGTTAAAGAAACAGCCTAAAAACGGTTAAGTTTTTAAAATTAATTTTTTAAATTTCTTTAATTTTGTTATTTTATTAATAATATACTTATTTAAATGAATGTGATTCATAAAAAAAGATAGCGAAAGAGTGTTTTATTTTATATGTAAATCATTAGAAAAGAGGCTGGATTTTAGGTATTAGACGCTGTAATTTTTTGAGGAATTATATTTTTTTGTCTGCTTTTTAAGTGGCCTCAGAAAATATTTTTAAAGTGAGCTGAAGGTAATGATTACAAAGGATTTACATTTAGCCACTTTAATACTTTTTCGGAAATGATGTTTATATTGATGGGTTTAGACATGTAATCTGACATTCCAGCGTCTAAGCATTTTTCTCTATCACCTTTCATCGCATTGGCGGTCATTGCGATAATGGGTAAGTTTTTATATTCATTTTGTTTTCTTAAATACGCAGTAGCTTGGTAGCCATCCATTTCAGGCATTTGGCAGTCCATAAATACCGCTTTGTAATGTTTATCGCTACTTTTTTTATTCTGATGAATCATTTCAATAGCTTGTGCGCCATCTTTGGCAATATCAATTTTAAGCGGAAAGTTTTTTAGCAATGCTTGAGCAATCATAATATTTATTTCATTATCTTCAACCAGTAATACGGCTAGGTAATGGTTTTTTTTAATTGATTTTTCTTCATTTTTTATTGCGATTGATTGCATTGATTTATCGGTATTTAATCCAGTTGTCACTAAATCAATCGAGAAATTAAAGGAACTTCCTTTTCCTTCGGTGCTGCTTACCTTAATTGAACTCTTCATTAAATTTATCAATCGGTGAGAGATTGTTAACCCTAACCCTGTTCCGCCAAAGCGCCTTGTTGTAGACGTTTCCATTTGTAAAAACGGTGTAAAAAGCTGTGAGATTTTTTCTGGAGCAATGCCTATGCCTGTATCTTCAATACTGATTGAAAGTAGACTTTTATCTTTATTTTTTTGGACTAACGATACGGTTAATGAAATGCCACCTGTGGGTGTGAATTTAAGTGCATTGCTGATTAGATTGTCGACGACTTGTCGCAGTCGAATCGGATCGCCATGTACGCTGTGAGTACATAGGTCGATGTTACAATTGAAATAGAGCCCTTTTTCGTGTGCACTTAGCACTGTTAATTGTTGAATATCATCGATGAGTTTAAACAAGTCAAAATCGATGTTTTCTAATACGAGTTTGCCAGACTCAATCTTGTTAAGGTCAAGAATATCGTTGATGACCACTAATAAAGTACTAGAGCTCGATCGGGCGAATTCTAGATATTTTCTTTGTGTGTGAGTCAGTCGTTCTTGCTTTAAAATATTAAGCATTCCGATGACTCCGTTCATCGGTGTAAGAATCTCATGACTCATATTGGCAAGAAATTCACTTTTAATATTACTGGCGTTTTTGTATTTTTTTTCCGCAAACGTTCTGGCATCCACTTCTTCAGATAGCTTTATTACCGTATCGGTTAATTGGGTTTCTGAAAAACGAATTTGTCTAAATAAACCCAATACACAGAGTGAAATAATCAACAGCTGACTGACTTGATTAAGTCTGTCTTGGCTTAAACGGAAATCGACGGGTGTTAAATTTTGAGGAGCCCCTAACGAAGATTCCAATGCAAAAAGGCCTAATCCTGTTGCGAGCGAAAAAATGAATGCAAGTACCCCCCCTTGTTTACCACCCACTAATGCACCAATGAGAGGCAGAATGGCAAGCCACCCCGTGGCAGGATTGGCCAGAGCTCCATTGCTATAAGATGCATAAGAGACAGTAATACATGCCCCTATTATTGCTAATATGGAGGCGATGGTTCTTGATCCGCCTTTTTTAAGAACAATCGTCCCCATTAAGACAAAGCCCATGCAAAGAGATAGGCTTAGTACCCGTCCGTATAACTCCCATTGCAGCGCTCGAATTAAAAAAAATGCACATAAAAGGAATACGATTATTAAGGTAAACGTAGCGGTACTGCGCAATCTTTCTTCTTGAATATCATGTATTTTTTGAATGGCATTGATCAATTTTTAACTACCCGTATAAAATTTAACAGCCCAATCGTTATTCTTATTAAGTGTAGCGTGAAATGGTGAAAAGGTCAGATTCAATGGGAGACTTAAATACGGCCGTTAAAAACCATTCAGTGCTCTGTTCATAATTATTCAGACTAATAGACAGCCATTACAATAAGGAATTTCCACAATCTCATGAAACCCACTATGTTGGAGTGAATTCACAGACAGTAAGGTTAAAGCTTTGAATAATTTTGATGATAAAGTTGTTTTAATTACAGGTGCTGGCAACGGCATTGGTCGCGCAACTGCACTAGCCTTTGCACAGCAAGGCGCGAGTGTCGTTGTGGCCGATATGAATCGAGACGATGGTGAAAAAACCACGGCTATGATTACCGAAGCAGGCGGTGCTGCGACGTTTATTCTTTGCGATGTAACAAAAGATCACGATGTTCAATCAATGGTTAATGTCACATTAGAAACCTATGGGAAATTAGACATCGCTTTTAATAATGCGGGTATCGAGATTGAACAAAGCAAGTTGGCTGATGGCGACGAAGCGACGTATGACAAAATCATGGACGTCAATGTGAAGGGGGTTTGGCGCTGTATGAAATATCAAATTCCTGCCTTGCTGCAACAATCCACTTCGGCCATTGTGAATACCGCGTCTATCGCGGGTTTGGGTGCGGCGCCTAAAATGAGTATTTACAGCGCCAGTAAGCACGCGGTCATTGGCTTAACTAAATCGGCGGCGGTTGAATACGGTAAAAAGGGTTTGCGGGTTAATGCTATTTGCCCTGCCGTTATTGATACTGAAATGTTCAGACGTGCAACGCAGAATGATCCTCAAAAAGAACAATATGTAAGAAGTCTTCATCCGGTTGGGCGTATTGGTCAAGCAGATGAAGTCGCGGCTGCGGTATTGTACTTATGTTCAGATTTAGCAGGATTCACTACGGGTGTTGCTTTGCCGATCGATGGCGGTGCCACGGCTATTTAAGACGGTTTACTTTATATCAGTAATAAGTTGCTGTCGTGTCGAAAGCATCTTGGTTGCTGCGTTATGGGGTCAATAAACTTCAGCTCTTTTGCCAGTAATTGCAAGGGAGCTGAATAGTCATCCGCAGAAAGCGGCTGCAATTGCGGGTAATATTTGTCATTTAATATCGGCCAGCCCAACGTTTGCATGTGCAGGCGTAATTGATGGGTTTTACCGGTAATCGGATGTAATTCAAATAATGCCTTTTGCTTGGTTTGTTCGATGCATCGGATCACAGAGTAGCTATTATCTTTGATCCCACCTTCCTTCTCTTTTTCAGCAACCCGCATTAAAAAGCGCGGTTCTGATCTCTCAATACGATTCTTAACTTCCCACTCTTGGCCTAACAGGTTTTTATTGTTGTTGATTTTTGCAATGGCTTGATACGTTTTGTGTATTTGCCGTGTTTCAAATAATTGATGATAACGATGGCGGGTATCTGGATTTACCGAAAATATGACGAGGCCAGCGGTCACTCTGTCTAAGCGATGTACTGCTTGTAATGTGTTAATACCGGTGCGGCGGCGCAGGCGATTTTGCAGGCACTCATTTACATAGATACCGCCAGGAGTAACGGCTAAAAAGTGCGGCTTATACGCTACTAGAATATGCTGATCCTGAAAGAGTATTGTTTCTTGAAAGGGAATGAGGGGCTCGTTGTCGACTTCCCTGTAATAATGGACGCGTTGTTGTATTTGAAAGGGCGAATGCGGGGTGATTAGCGAGCCGTCGTGCCAGTGTACCTTGCCATCAGCAATGCGTTGTCGCCAAACCTGTTCATCAATATAGGGGAATTTAATGATCAGGTATTCCAGCACTGTGGCGACTCCCGGGTTCGTCTGCGGTAAACTCAGTGTCGATGGGTATTCGGCAATTGCCATTTAGCGATCCAAATTTTTGACTATAGCATGAGTTTTAAAAAATAAGTGGGATTGGTGAACGCGTTGAACGATGAAGAGAATAGCTGGACGACTTGTTCTGAATGCCAAGGACGTGGCAAGAAAAGTAAGAGGCTGCGCAAGAAAGTAAGGCTGCAATATCAGCGCGAGTTGGAAGCCTTTGAAAAATCGAAGGGCGAAGGTCATGCTCCTGTTCGCCCGAAAGCTCACCTTGATACGTGCCCAAGCTGTGATGGCTCTGGCTTAGTGCGTGCTGATACCAAAACACGGCCTGATAACGCTTATCCTAAAGTGGCTATTATTGGTGGCGGAATAGGCGGCGTAGCACTGGCCGTTGCGTGTTTGCATCGCGGCATTCCTTTTACACTTTATGAACGCGATAACGGCTTTGACGCTCGATCTCAGGGGTATGGATTGACTTTGCAGCAAGCGAGTCGTGCGATAGAGGGTCTGGGGGTTTTCTCGTTAGCCGAAGGCGT
>JBLHVX010000106.1:0-6394 GCA_047628835.1 Granulosicoccus sp. | reverse complement strand
TCTTCGAAATTGAGAACTTGCGCTTTCGCTGGAAAGAGGATCAACCTTGGATTATTGATGACTTTTCTACTCGTATATTACGTGGTGATCGCATCGGTATTATCGGTAGAAATGGTACGGGTAAAAGCACCTTATTGCAGTTGATGCTAGAAAAGCTCACGGCAACAGAAGGGAAGATGAAGCAAGGCACGAAGTTATCAGTAGCGTATTTTGATCAGCAGCGTAATCAACTCGAACTTGAAAAAAGTGCAATTGATAATATTGCCGGTGGCCGGGAGTTCATTAACATTAATGGCCGCGACATGCATATTATTAGCTACCTAAAAGACTTTATGTTTACCGGTGAACGCGCTCGTACAGCAGTAAAAACCCTGTCGGGTGGTGAGCGTAACCGTATTTTATTGGCGAAGCTGTTTAGTGAACCTAGTAACTTGTTAGTGCTTGATGAGCCGACCAACGATCTTGATGTGGAAACCTTAGAGCTACTTGAAGAGCGCTTACTAGACTACGATGGGACTATATTAATGGTGAGCCATGACCGTGCGTTTCTCGATAATGTAGTGACTAATGTGATTGTCTTTGAAGATCAAGGATATGTGGCGAACTACGTGGGTGGTTACAGTTATTGGCAAGAAAATTTTGCCAATGCGACTGACCGTGAAAATCCTAAGCGTGCACGTAAAGCGCTTTCGGCAGGCAGTTCAAATGTTGAGGCTGAACCTTTCGTAGCTAAGAAAAAACCAAGCTATCAAGTACAGCGCGAGCTAGATCAACTGCCAGAAAAGATTGCTAAGCAAGAAGGCCGTGTAAACCAAGTTAATCAAAAAATCGCTGACCCTGCATTCTACCAATCCGATAGTGCCCATGTTGACATCGTGTTAGCAGACTTGGCTCAGCAGCAAGCAGATTTAGACGTACTATATAATCGTTGGGAAGAATTGGAGGCCTAATGGATAATTACTGGCCGATAATATTTGTTATTGGGGCGATTGCGTTAGCGGTGGGCCCAGTCATGATGATGCAACCTAGCCAACGCATTCGCAGGTTGAGTGCGTTGAGACAAGCTGCGGCTCAGCTATCGATTCGGGTACGGCTCAGTACTATTACACTGCCTTTGGGCAAGAAAGAGCTAGCTGTTTATAGTATTTCACTGCCTACGAGTGATGCAGTTAGGCCGTCGTGGATCTTGATCAAACAAGATTATACCCACGGAGCGAATTTTCATAAGGATTGGGATTGGGAAAGCCAAAAGCAAACAGCTCCTTCTCTTCAGCATGCTATATTGCGTGATATTTTGGACTTGCTAGATGACAGCATCGTCGGATTAGAAATGACTCAAAACGCCGTTGGTGTTTATTGGCAAGAAAAATCACTGACTATCGAGAAAATTAATCAACTACTGATGGATTATCGAGATAAACTAGCTTGAGTTAGATTGAATATGCAGCCTATCAATTCTCACTACGGGCGTAATCATTTATGCTAAAGTATGTGGCTACATTGATATAATAATGATAAATACCCTTGTTTTTTTCCAGTAGGAGCTCATAGATTGTGGAAAAGATTATTCTTTCTGGTGGTTGGCTAATGTGGCCGATCATCTTGTGTTCTATTGCAGTCATTGCGATATCGATTGAACGCTTATGGACATTAAATGCTAATAAAATAGCGCCTAAAAATCAATTGGCTCAAGTGTGGAGCTGGGTGCAAAACAACCAGGTTGACGCAGCCAAACTACGTCAACTACGTCAGAGCTCGGAACTCGGGCGTATTTTAGCGGCAGGTCTAAGTAACGCCCAAGCAGGCCGTGATGTCATGAAAGACAGTATCCAAGAAGCGGCAACCCAAGTGATTCATGCGATGGAACGATATGTAGGCGCATTGGGAACGATTGCCGCGGTATCACCGTTGTTAGGACTGCTGGGTACAGTATTAGGTATGATTAAAGTATTCGTTGCTATTGAACTACAAGGTACAGGTAATGCCGGTGCGTTAGCGGGAGGTATTTCGGAAGCATTAATTACTACAGCAGCGGGCCTGTGTGTAGCGATTCCCGCGATGATTATGCACCGCTTTTTTGTACGCAAAATCGATAGCTTAGTCGTAGTAATGGAGCAAGAGTCAGTAAAGTTGGTTGATGCTTTACATACGGATCGCAGCTAATGACGACACGCCTAATACAAGCTAAGTTAAACACGCTATCTACTCATACATAGGTTTATTTCGTGCAATTTCGACGACAAACTAATCAAGATGAACAAATTAATTTAACGCCGTTGATTGACGTGGTGTTTTTGTTATTAATCTTTTTTATGGTGTCTACCACCTTTACTAAAGAAACTCATTTAGAAATCAACTTACCGGAAGCGTCGGCAGAACCTATTGTGGCGACGGATAAAAAGCCCATTGATATTGCTATTAGCGCCACCGGCGACTATGTCGTGAATGGCCAGGCTTTAGTGAATAAGCAATCAGTGACACTTAATCGGGCACTCAAGGAAGTCTCTAACGGCGATATCACATTGCCATTAACTATTACTGCAGATGCGACAACATCACATCAGGCGGTTGTGAGAGCGATGGACGTGGCAGGGCAGCTAGGTTTTGCGCAACTGAGTATCACCACACGACAACCGACGGCCGAATGATGTTAGCTGGTCATGTAACATAAGATGTCTACTTCTAGACACGCTCATACTAACGCTTCTCAGCGACAATCTTTTCTACTAAACATGTGGTACGACAACCGTTGGTATGCGTGGTTGCTACTGCCTGTTTCGTGGGTATATCAGCTGTTAGCTATCGCGCATCAATGGTGGCAAAAGCGGTGCGCCGTGACATTGCCTGTGCCGGTGGTTATTGTGGGTAATCTTACGGTGGGTGGAACTGGTAAAACCCCCGTGATTATTGCGTTGGCGAACGCATTAACGCAAAAAAAGGTGCGTGTTGGTATTATTAGTCGTGGATATGGTAGCCGTGCGCCGTGTTACCCGTACTCAGTACGTGTAGATGATGTGCCCAGCAATACGGGCGATGAACCTTTATTAATTGCCCGTTCGACCCAGTGCCCCGTCATTATCGGCAGCAACAGAGTAGCCGCTGCTCAGCAACTATTAGCGGAACACGATGTAGATATTATTTTGAGCGATGATGGCTTGCAACACCATCGCTTATCACGTCAGATAGAAATTGTTGTCGTTGATGGCCAACGAGGTTTAGGCAACCACTTTTGTCTGCCTGCAGGGCCATTGCGAGAGCCTGCTAAGCGATTAGCGAGTGTTGATTGGATATTAATTAATCGTCCAGAGGATCAGACCGGTGATTCTACATTAAGTACTTCTAAGCTAAACGCTCCCCAGTCAGTTTCTTTATCAAAAATACAGCCAATTAAGCAGCCCCAATTACCTGTAGACGTCACTTTACAAGCTAACGCATGGCGTCATGTTAGCTCACAAAAATTACACCCATTAACACCACTACCATGGGCAAACCAAGATTCGGCTCAAGCGATATACGCGATTGCAGGTATCGGTAATCCGCAACGCTTTTTTAATACTGTCGAACACTTGGGCATCACTAGCGAACATCATGCATTTGATGACCACTATCAATTTGTCGTGAACGATTTTTCTGGTTGGGCAAACGATATAGTATTAATGACCGAGAAAGATGCGGTAAAATGCCAAGTATTGATGGGGCAAAGCACTATGCCTACGGAGTGCTGGTCGTTAGTGGTGAATATGAATTTGCCGGTCGCGCTGATTGATCATGTTTGTGGGCAGGTAAAATTGTCATAAAAATTTCATAAAGTGAAATGTGAGTGATGTTTTTTAGTGTCATGCTATGTGGTTTTTAGGTTGAAGCCACGAGTGTAGGTATAGCTTAGTTTTGCATTTACTTTATATTCGCTTTTCATATTATATTATTCAGATCAAAAATTATGCCATTTACTGTTGTTATTCCTGCTCGTTTTTCATCAACACGCTTACCCGGCAAGCCATTATTATTGATTGATGGTAAACCGATGGTTCAGCGTGTGTACGAACAAGCGCTAAAAAGTGACGCCGAACAAGTTATTATCGCAACCGATGATCAGCGTATTGTAGATGCCGTTATAGCCTTTGGTGGCAATGTGTGTATGACATCTGACAAGCATATATCGGGTACGGATCGCATTCAAGAAGTGGCACAGCAATATGCTTTAAGTGATGACCATATAGTGGTTAATGTTCAGGGTGATGAGCCGTGTATTCCACCCGCAGTGATTAATCAAGTAGCGATAAATTTAGCGAATAATAACTTTGCAGCAGCAGCGACCTTGTCAGAAAAAATAACTAATGTCGCAGAATTTTTAAACCCCAACGTCGTTAAAGTGGTGTTTAACGAAGCGCAAATGGCATTGTATTTTTCTCGCGCTCCCATTCCTTTTCCGCGTGATGCAATGGCAAAAAATGCTAATTTACAAACCATGGTGATGGATGAGATGTCTCCATCACCTCAGAGACATATTGGTATTTATGCATACCGAGTATCTTTATTACATGCATTTGTCACGTGGGCGCCAGCGCCACTAGAAAAGAGTGAATGTTTAGAGCAGTTACGTATTTTACATTACGGTAAACACATTCAGGTAGCCGAGGCTTGCGAGAATGTACCAGCGGGTATTGATACTCAAGAAGACATTGACCGCGTGAGGCAAGATTTTTAGTATGGCAATCGCAGTGAATAAACCCATCCGCGTATTATTTGTTTGCTTAGGCAATATTTGTCGTTCACCTACCGCACATGCCTTATTCCAGACGCATGTGAACCGCGAAGGTTTGAGCGAAAAGGTGAAAGTAGATTCTGCCGGCACGGGTGGCTGGCATATTGGTCATCCACCGGACAAGCGAGCACAGCAAACAGCGCTGGCGCAAGGCTATGATATGAGTGATTTGCGCTCACGGGTGGTAGCTGCAAAAGACTTTGAAACATTTGATTATATTTTGGGTATGGATAACGAAAACTTCAAGCACTTAGTGATGATGAAGCCGGCCCGTTATCATGGCGTATTGGGTTTGTTTTTAACTGAGGCCGGTGTTGTTCATAGTGAGGAAGTGCCTGATCCATACTATGGTGATGGTCAACACTTTGACAGTGCGATGGCGTTAATCCAAAACGGTGTTACCGGCTTGTTAAAGCGTATTAAACATGATCATAAATTATAATTCGATGTACATTAATTTTCGATGATGACTTACTATAACCGACTCACGAATGACAACTTACTAATGATGCTCTATTAATGGTGACGCCACTGATACAAGAAGATGTTTCTTTACAGCATTACAACACTCTAGCGGTTGATGTTAGTACTCGCTGGTTTGTGATCATAGAAACTATCGAACAACTACAAGAAGCCTTGGACTTTGTTAAAGCGAAAAATTGTCCTCTACTGGTGTTGGGCGGCGGTAGTAATGTGGTGCTGGCGAAGGATTTTTCGGGTCTTACCCTGTTAATAAAAACCCGCGGTATACATATCGAAAAAGAAACTGATACGCAGGTTTTTTTATCGGTTGCTGCCGGTGAAAATTGGCACGATACAGTAATGTATTGTGTTGACCAAGGTTGGTATGGCCTTGAAAATTTAGCATTAATACCCGGCAGTGTCGGTGCTGCGCCGATACAAAACATAGGTGCTTATGGTGTTGAGCTAACACAGTGTTTTAGTTATTTAGAAGCACTAGATATAGCGACCGGTAAACGCCTTAGTGTTGATAATCAAGCCTGCCAGTTTGCCTACCGTGATAGTGTGTTTAAGCAATCGCTAAAAGACAAGGTTATTATTACACGCGTGGTCCTTGCACTATCAAAAACGCCGACATGGTCGTTAAATTATCCTGCATTACAAAACGCGTTGAAAAGTTATGAGTTATCTGCATTGACGAGTCAGCAAGTCGCGCAGGCAGTCATCGCCATTCGGCAAAGTAAGTTGCCAGATCCGCAAGATATTCCTAATGCGGGTAGCTTTTTTAAAAATCCGATTGTTGATGCTGAATGCTATGGTCTACTGCAAGAGAAATATCCCCAATTGGTTGCTTATGAACAAAGCGATGGGTGTTATAAATTAGCCGCTGGCTGGTTGCTCGATCAAGCGGGTTGGAAAGGCAGGTGGGTTAACAACATTGCCATGCACAATCAGCAGGCATTAGTGTTAACTAACCCTCATCGACGATCAGGCAGTGAACTATTAGATTTTACTGACCAAGTGATTAGTGATATCCAACAAAAATATGGCATCTACTTAGAAGTAGAACCACGTATATATACTTGATCTTTGTGAGCTGTTTGTAACTATTCAGCTCGCAGCCAAAATCGCGCTGAACTGCGTTAAAAAATGATTATTGTCACTTGT
>JBLHVX010000105.1:0-6395 GCA_047628835.1 Granulosicoccus sp. | reverse complement strand
ATTAACTATGTGAGAAGAATTATTTTTCGAGGTAATTTAGCGACCCAAGATAATGTTCTTCGGCGCGAAATGCGTCAATTAGAAGGCGCGCCGGTTTCCGTTGAAAAGCTAGAGCAGTCTAAGATCAGGTTGCAGCGTTTATCACTGTTTGCTGATGTGACTATGGTTACAAAATTAGTGCCGGGTAGACCGGACCAAGTTGACGTTACATTTTCTGTCGTTGAACTACCGTCGGGTAGTATTAATGCGAGCTTAGGCTTTTCTCAGGGTAGTGGTATTAGTCTTGGCGCAGGCTTGCAGCAATCAAATTGGTTGGGAACGGGTAATACATTTGGTTTTCAAGTTAATACTAGTGATGTTGAAACAGCTTACAGTGTTAATTTTTCTAATCCTTATTATACGCAAGAGGGCGTAAGCCGCGGAATTAGTTTTTTCTATCAAGAACGTGATTTAGATGAGTTAGATATCGCCAGCTTTTCGACTGACCGCTTAGGTGTCGATGTGACATTTGGCTACCCTATTTCTGAGGACAGCCGTATTTCTTTTGGTGTGGGTTTAGCAAGTATTAAGGTGAAAGCGGGTGCTCAGGCGGTGCAAGAAATTTCTGGTAGTCCTCGTCTTCGTTCAGGAGTCCAAAACCAGTATATTGATAATACGGATTTTAATACATTAGTGGGTGCAGGATTTGCAGATAGTAACGGAAATAGTTTTCTCGATGAGGATGATACAGTCACCGGCGGGGCTCAAGCATCGGCAAATGGAATCGCTGGTACAGATCTTACCGCAGCTCAGGAAGCTCAAGCGACAGAATCTCCCAAGGGCTTCTTAGAACGTTACGGCGATAATTTTAACACGCTAGATATTAAACTTGGGTGGACTGAGTCAACATTAAATCGAGGTATTTTCCCTACCAATGGTGGCGCGCAAAAATTAAACTTTGATATATCTATTCCGGGCAGCGATATTGAGTACTATAAAGTATCTTATGATGCACAGCTATATAAGGCTATTACGAAAAATGTAACATTAAGGCTGAAAGGCACAATTGGTTACGCTGACAGTTATGGAGAAAATGATAATCTTCCGTTTTTTGAAAACTTCTTTTCAGGTGGTAGTAGCTCTATAAGAGGATTTGAAACGAGTTCCTTGGGACCTAAAGGGACGAAGTCAGAGTCGTTTGTTGCTGCACCTTATCAAGGCGGTCATGCTTACGTTAGCGAAGACGATGCAGGAGGCCCCTTGCAAACCTATACGGATGCTGAAGTACAAACTATAGGCGGGAATATCCTACTTGAAACTGCGGTGGAATTAGTTTTTCCGGTACCTTTTACAAAAAACATTAAATCGTTACGTACGGTCGTCTTTGTTGATGCTGGCAATGTGTTTTCTGATAATTGTGGTCCTGTTCAGGCCAACTGTAGTAATCTAGATTTGGGTAGCTTAAGCTCATCGGCGGGTTTTGGTTTGCAATGGTTGTCGCCTATTGGGCCTTTAAGTATGTATATTTCTAAGCCAATACAAGAACAACCATTTGATAAAACGGAAAGTTTTCAGTTCTCCCTAGGCCAAAGCTTCTGATTTGATGTGTTACTGTAGAGACTAATAAAGAGTGGGTTAATTATGAAGAATGTATTACTATTGTCTTTTTTTTTGGTGTTTTTGTTAAATTATTCGTCCGCTTTTTCTGAAGGTAATATAGCTATAGTTGATTTGGATCGGGCAATGCTTATGTCTAATTATGCAGTCAAACAAGATAAGGTTTTGCAGGCTGACAATGGTTATAAAAACTTAGTAGAAAAAATAAAAGAAATTCAAGTAACTTTGCAGTCACTACAAAAAGAAGCCGAAACAAAAGCGCTTACGTGGTCGGACGAGCAAAAACAACTACATCAAAAGAAAGCTCAAAAAATATATGCAGAACTTAATAACTTGGCTAGTCAAGAAGTGGCGGTACGTAAGCGATTAGATGCTAATATTAAAAAAGAGTTGGCTCCTAAAGTAGAGGTCATTGTTAATAAAATTATAGAAGAGAAAAAAATTGGCTTATTACTTAAAGCTAAAGCTGTTTATTTTAGAGCGCCTGAATTCGATATCACCGAAGAATTAGTGAAGAGATTAAATGGCAGTGAATAGAGTGGCCTAAAGGTATATCGTTAACATCATGCAGAATAAAATAGCCTGCCATTTAGAAGAAATAGCCGCATATGCTGGCGCAACTTTAGTGGGCGATAAAAAGAAAGCGATACATGGTCTTAATACGTTAGCGAATGCAACGGGTGACGATATTTCTTTTTTATCGAATAACGTATATGAGACGTTGTTAGCAACAACACATGCTGGTTGTGTTATTTTATTACCAGAAGACCAACACTTATTTGCAGGCAATAAGCTCACCACAAATAACCCTTACTATACCTTTGCTAAAGTATCAGAGCTTTTTGCTACATTGTCTCCCGCTTCAGGTGAAGTGCATGGATCTGTTGTTTTTGGTTCGTCTTGTCAAATAGCCAGTGATGTTGATATCGGAGCAAACGTCGTTATTGGTGCAAATGTGACTATTGGCCATGGTACAACGATATATGCAGGATGCTATATCGGCGATAGTACGGTTATTGGTGATAACGTCACTCTTCATCCTAATGTTTGTGTTTATGGAAATACCTTAGTAGGTGATAATACGATTATCCATAGCCATGTAGTGGTTGGCTCGGATGGTTTTGGCTTTGCGCTAACGGGAGATGATCGAGGCGGCTGGCAGAAAGTCCATCAACTGGGAGGCGTTGAAATTGGCAGTAATGTTGAAATTGGCGCGGGTACTACTATTGACAGGGGAGCATTAGATTGCACCGTTATTGCTGATGGCGTGAAACTCGACAACCAAATTCAGATTGCTCATAATGTACGCATAGGTGAGAATACTGCTATCGCTGCTTGTACAGGTATTGCGGGTAGCACGACAATAGGCAAGCGTTGCACCATTGCCGGTGCAGTAGGTATTATTGGGCATCTTACTATTACTGATGACGTACATATCACTGCGATGACATTAGTCACCAAGTCTATTGGCAAACCGGGTTCTTATTCTTCAGGTACACCGATGAATAAAACCAAAACATGGCGTAAAAACGCAGCGCGTTTCAATCGTTTAGATAGTATTATTCGAAAGCTATAAGGTTTGAAAACGATCAAATTTGATGTATTGAAAGCTCGTTTTGAAAGCGGCAGTTTTTCAATAGGCAATAGTATAAATAAACAACTATATACAAGGCAAGGCTAAAATAATGGACGTAACCGAAATTAAAAAATGGCTACCTCACCGATACCCCTTTCTTTTAGTAGACAGAGTGGTTGATTTAAAAATTGGCGAATCTATAGTGGCATATAAAAATATTTCTGTTAATGAAGAAGTATTTAATGGGCACTTCCCTCAAGCACCTATTTTTCCAGGTGTTATGATTATTGAGGCGATGGCACAAGCATCAGGGATTCTGGGTTTTAAAACTATGGATAAAACCCCACAAGATGGCTCGGTATATTTATTTGCTGGTGCGGATAAAGTACGTTTTAGGCGCCCAGTGGTTCCAGGTGATCGCCTGCAACTAGAGGCAAAAGTAGTCTCTAAAAAACGTGGCATTTGGAAGTTTGATTGTCAGGCATCGGTGGATGGTGAATTAGCAGCATCGGCAACGATTCTTTGTGCCGATAGAAAAGTATAAGTTGTTAAATCAGGAATGATTCATTCTCAAGCGATTGTAGACCCATCAGCAATAATAGCGGATAGCGTTAGTATTGGCGCCTTCTCTATTATTGGTGCTGATGTGGTGATTGGCGAAGGCTCAATCGTCGAGCCCCATGTTATTATTAAAGGCCCAACTGTGATTGGGGCAAATAACCATATTTATCAATTTTCTACTGTGGGTGAAGCAACCCCAGATCTAAAATATCAAGGCGAAGCAACCCGTTTAGTGATTGGTGATAATAATGTGATCAGGGAAGGTGTCACTATTCATCGTGGAACGGTTCAAGACCGTTCAGAGACTACTATAGGTAACCATAATTTATTGATGGCTTATGTGCATGTTGGCCACGATAGTGTCATCGGCGATCATTGTATTTTGGTTAACAACACGGCTCTTGCGGGACATGTACATGTGGGCGATTGGGCCATTTTGGGTGGTTATACATTAGTGCACCAGTATTGTCACATTGGAGCACATTGTTTTACCGGAATGGGTTGTGCCATTGGTAAAGATGTGCCTGCATTTGTCATTGTATCGGGTTCGCCAGCTGAAGCTAAAACGATTAATGCAGAAGGCTTATTAAGGCGTGATTTTTCAAAAGAACAGATTAAAATTTTACAGAAAGCCTTTAAGTTAGTGTATAAAAAGGGGCTAACTACACAAGAAGCGCTTGTAGAACTTGAGTTGTTGCTTGAACATTGCCAGCCAATACAGCTATTTATCGATTCGCTCACTTCATCAACACGAGGTATTGTTCGTTGATTTGCAATCGCGTCAGCCAGTGAGGTATTAATGCATATTGGTATTGTGGTGGGTGAAGTATCTGGAGATATCCTCGGCGCTAGTTTGCTGGAGGTACTCAAACAACGTTTTCCCTCTTGTCGTTTCTCCGGTATCGGTGGTAATAAAATGCTAGCCGAAGGCTTCGATTCACTCTATCCCCAAGATCGCTTAGCTGTTATGGGACTGATCGAACCACTAAAACGTCTCCCCGAATTACTGCGCATTCGCAAACGTCTTTTTCAATATTTCGTCGATGAAAAAATTGATCTGTTTATTGGTATCGACTCGCCAGATTTTACTCTTGCCTTAGAAAAAAAGCTCAAGCAATCAGGCATAAAAACTATTCATTATGTCAGTCCATCGGTATGGGCTTGGCGGCAAGGTCGAATAAAAGGCATCAAAAAATCCGTTGATTGGATGTTGACCTTATTACCTTTTGAGGCCGCATTTTATCAGCAGCACAATGTTCCGGTTACGTTTGTTGGGCATCCCTTGGCGGATCAATTTCCGGTGGTCAATGATACGCTATCAGCACGTGAGCAATTGCTGACATTACTACCAAAAGACAGTGCTTTACAAAATGCCAATACAAAAATCATTGCCTGTTTGCCAGGCAGCCGACGAGTTGAAGTGGAGCATATTGGCGGCGTGTTATGGCAAGCACTGAGTCAATTGTCTGATGCTAACCCGGCTCACCTTCACTTTGTGGTTCCTGCGGTTAATGCAGAGCGTCGTGCACAGATATGTTTACAGCTTGAAGTGTATCCCCAGTTATCGGTATCGGTGATTGAAGGACATTCTCAAACAGTAATGGCTGCTGCCGATTGTGTGGTGATGGCATCGGGTACCACGACTCTCGAAGCCATGTTGTTAAAAAAGCCTATGGTGGTGGTCTATAAAAAAGACGCCTTTTCGTATTGGCTAATTTCACGAATGCTAACGGTAAAACATATCTCGTTACCTAATTTATTGGCAGGTGAAGTGCTTGTCCCTGAACTTATACAAGACGCCGCAACGCCAGAAGCTATTGCCCAAGCAACACAATATTGGCTAGACAACCCTCAAAAAGTCAGTGATCTACAGCAGCGCTTTGTCAGTCTGCATAAACAGCTTAGTGTGAATGCCAGTGAAACTGCCGCTAATGTTGTTGAGCATCTACTTTCACCTGCTTCTGGTGAATAGCAAAACACATAGTAGCGACTCAGCTCACAGCCAAAATCGCGCTGAACGGCGTTAAAAAATGTTGACTGCAATCTGAGCTGTTACGGACAGTGCCGAGTAGTTACAACACATATAGCAGGCCCATATAGTAATAGATTGTATGGGAAGCCACTTACATGCAGCACATACAAAAAAACACTTTCAGGAGGGCGCAATGGATGTATTCGTGAGCCAATATAATGGCTTATTAGGGGCAGGTGTTGATGAGGTTGGGCGTGGCCCTTTAGCGGGAGATGTAGTGACCGCTGCGGTTATCCTTGATCCGAATAAACCGATAGAGGGTTTAGATGATTCGAAAAAGTTGTCAGAAAAAAAACGCGAAATTTTGTTTGGTATTATTCAAGAGCGGGCATTGTCATGGTCAATCGCTCGTTGTTCGGTAGCAGAAATAGATGATATCAATATCTTACAGGCTAGTTTACTGGCGATGAAAAAAGCAGTAGAAAGTCTACCAGTACAGCCTGAGCATGTCTGGGTAGATGGTAATAAACTACCGCAATGGAATTATGCTGCCGAAGCAGTGGTAAAAGGTGATAGCCGTGTACAAGCGATCGCAGCGGCGTCTATCTTGGCAAAAGTCACTCGTGACCGTGAAATGGTCGCTTATGCAGAAGAGTATCCTGGCTATGGCTTTGCGGCCCACAAGGGCTA
>JBLHVX010000104.1:0-6439 GCA_047628835.1 Granulosicoccus sp. | reverse complement strand
TTACCCGTTTGTATGAAAAGGGCTTAGTGTACAAAAAAATGTCTACTGTTAACTGGGATCCGGTGGATAAAACCGTACTCGCCAATGAACAGGTGATTGATGGTAAAGGCTGGCGTTCGGGTGCGACTATCGAGCGTAAAGAAATTCCACAGTGGTTTATTAAAATCACTGACTATGCGGATGAGCTATTACTCTCACTAGATAACTTGCCCAACTGGCCTGAGCAAGTCAAAACTATGCAACGCAATTGGATTGGCAAATCAAAGGGTGTAGAAATCACTTTTGATTTATCGTCAACTATCGCAGGTGTTGATAGTTTTGATGTCTATACCACACGACCAGACACATTAATGGGTGTCACGTATGTCAGCATTGCTGCTGAGCATCCCATCGCTTTAGAGCTTGCTCAAAACAATCCTGAATTAAAACAATTTATTGCGGAATGCAAAAAGCAATCGACGGCAGAAGCCGATATGTCGGCGTTAGAAAAACGCGGTATAGATACTGGCTTAACCGCTATACATCCGTTAAGTGGTGAAACCGTCGCTGTCTGGGTCGCCAACTATGTCTTAATGGATTACGGCTCTGGTGCCGTCATGGCGGTACCCGCACATGACGACCGAGATTTTGAATTTGCACAAAAATTTGGCCTGCCTATTGTGCAAGTGATCAAACCAGAAGACGCCGAGCAAACTATTGATATAGACCAAGGCGCTTATACTGACAAAGGTATTTGCATCAACTCGGGTGAATTTGATGGCCTCAACTTTCAATCTGCGTTTGACGAAATTGCCGCAAAACTAGCCACGCTAGGTAAAGGTAAAACCACCACTAACTTCCGTGTTCGCGACTGGGGTGTATCTCGCCAACGCTACTGGGGGACACCAATCCCTATGCTGAATTTGCCAGAAGGTGGCGAAATCCCTGTACCGATGGAAAAGCTTCCCGTTTTACTACCAGAAGATGTTGTCATGGATGGGGTTAACTCCCCCCTTAAAACCAATCCAGAATGGCGTAAAACAGAACATAACGGCATGATGGTTGAGCATGAAACCGATACCTTCGATACCTTTATGGAATCATCATGGTATTACGCGCGTTATACGTGCTCGAACCTTAACGATGCCATGTTGGACCCCGACAAGGCGAATTACTGGTTGCCCGTAGATCAGTATGTGGGGGGTATTGAACACGCTATTTTACACTTACTCTATGCACGCTTTTTCCACAAATTAATGCGTGACGAAGGCTTGCTCGAGTGCGACGAACCCTTTAAAAGCTTATTGTGCCAAGGCATGGTGTTGGCCGAAACGTACTTTCGTAAAAATGCAGATGGCAGCACCGACTGGTTTAACCCGGTCGATGTCACTCTAGAAAAAGATGATAAGGGCAAACCTATCGCAGCAACACTGACCGCCACCGGCGAGACAGTAGAGATTGGTGGCACCACTAAAATGTCTAAATCAAAGAACAATGGCGTTGATCCACAAACCGCTGTTGACCTTTACGGTGCTGATACCGTGCGTTTATTTACTATGTTTGCTGCACCACCGACACAAACCTTAGAATGGAGTGATACAGGTGTTGAAGGCGCAAGCCGCTTTCTACGTCGGTTATGGAAGACCGTACATGGACATATTGCAGCAGGTTCTCCTGCAGAATTAAATACCGATAATCTTGATCAACCACAGCAGGACTTACGCCGTAAAACGCATGAAACCATTGCTAAAGTCACCGACGATTACAATGTACGCCAGCAATTCAATACGGCCATTGCAGCCATCATGGAATTGATGAATGACGTAAGTCGCCATGCAGATCGTACGTCACCTGCAACCTTAGCCGTTGAGCGTGAAGCGCTTGAAGCCGCTGTCAAATTACTGACACCAGTGGCCCCCCATATTGGCCATGAGTTATGGCTAGCGCTAGGACATACCGACAATATTATCGACCAATCATGGCCGGTAGTCGACGAGTCCGCACTGGTTAAAAACAGCGTTACGATTGTGTTACAAGTCAATGGTAAGGTGCGTGCTAAAATTGACGTGGCAAACGGCCTTAGCAAAGAAGCGCTTGAAACCGCTGCACTAGAGAATGAAACCGTGAAGAAATTCACCGAGGGCAACACGGTACGCAAAGTGATCGTTATTCCTAATAAATTAGTTAATATCGTTGCCAACTAAGCTTCCTTATTAACAGCTTATATAGAGCTAAATATTAAAAGCTGCATACACATAAATTAAGATACTGGATTCGGCAATATAATAATTGCCGATAACCTTACTGGAATACCGTTATGAAAAAGATCATAGACTTATCAGTTATCACCTTACTCTGCGCAGTAATTTCCGCTTGCGGATGGCACCTGCGAGGTAACGGGGAACAGATAGATGTTAACCGTGCAATTTACTTAGAGGCATCGACAGGTCAAATTTACGACTCACTTAAAAAGACATTATCAAAAAAACAGCGGTTAGCTGACATTGCCACGGGTGATATACAACTTATTTTAGGTAAAGAGTTTTATGAACGCCGCAGTGCCTCAGTAAACAACCAGGTACAAACAACTCAATATCAACTCACTTTTTCTGTCTCTTATGAGATGTTAAATAATCAAGGCCAACCGCTTGCAGAAAAGTCAGTCGCTGAACTATCACGTTATTACACTTACAATCAAAATGCGATTAATAGCTCGGCCAAAGAAGAGAAAGCATTGAAAAAAGAAATGATTCGGCAGCTAACACAACAGATATTGCGTCGGATTAATTTTATTAGCCAAAAAACAACTAGCGCTCCGTCTAGTAGTAATAGCGCAACATCTATCGCACCATTTAGCGCACCATCTATCGCGAAATAAGAGAAGGTATTTAAGGCGCATGGCTAAACTTCGTAATGATCAACTTGCCAAACATTTACAAGGCAAACTGATGCCCGTTTACCTTGTAAGCGGCGACGAAACATTATTAGCACAAGAAGCCTGTGACGCTATTAGGCAAGCGGCCAGAAAAGCCGGCTTTACGGAAAGAGAGCGCCACCACGTTGACAAACAATTTGAATGGCAGCAATTACTCGCCTCGGCAAACAGCTTATCGCTATTCAACGATAAAAAAATTATCGAATTACGTATAGAAAATGGTAAACCTGGCGCTGAAGGCAGTAAAACTATTTGCGAGTATTTAGCTCACCCTAGCGAAGACAACCTATTGTTAATTGTCACGCCTAAATTAGATAGTGGTGCGCAACGCTCTAAGTGGGTCAAACAAATTGAAAAGGCCGGTTACTGGATCCCTATTTGGCCTATTAGTGCAGCTCAGCTACCTCGCTGGCTACAACAGCGTTTGCAACTAGCCGGTTTAAAAGCCGACAGCCAAACTATCGAACTGCTCGCCACACGTATTGAAGGTAATTTACTCGCCGCCCACCAAGAGATCCAAAAGCTACGTTTAGTCGCCAAAGATGAATGGCTATCACCCGAGTTAATTGCCAACACCGTAGCCGACAGTGCCCGCTATGACGTTTTTGGCTTAATTGACAAAGCCTTACTAGGTGACGCTCGCGGGGCGGTACGCAACCTAAATGGATTAAAGCTGGAAGGCACCGAACCGATTACCATCTTATGGGCCTTGGCGCGAGAAATAAGAACATTACTCGCCATTGCCGGATCGATTGCGCAAGGCCAAAATATGAACTGGGCAGCCAAAAATGCTGGGGTATGGGATAAACGCCAACCATTAGTACAGCAGGCGCTCAATCGCTTACACCACAAACAGCTCACTTTATTATTGCGCCAAGCTAACGGCATTGATAAAGCGATTAAAGGCCTGCGCGCCGCTGATGCATGGAACGAACTGACCGAGCTACTTCTTAGCTTATCTGGCACACAGACCATTAGTGCAAGTAACCAACGCTTGTCTTTACAATCGTAGAGACTATATTGAGTAGTATGAATAAGATAAAGACCAAACGAGAAATCAGACAAGAACTTGACGACGAAATCGCATCATTTCTATCTCATGGTGGAGAAATTAAAGATGTTGAACGCGGAGCGAGTGGCAAAGAGCACGGTGCCAACTTAAACCATAACATTCCTCTCAACCAGGAAAAACAAACCCGCACACTACTAGTTGATGAAATCAAAGCGCTAGATGAGCGCAAACAAGGCAAAAAGAATACTGACAACACTGCACCTCGCCGACCTAAAAAGAAAGTCATATACGATGATTTTGGTGAGCCTCTTCGAGAAGTCTGGGAATAGGGAAACAGTAAGTCAAAAACTATTTATCCAACCGATGCTCTATGGCATAACGCACTAACCCCGATGTTGTATCAATTAATAATTTTTGTTTGATATTGCGGTTGTGTGTTTCAACGGTCCGTACGCTAATATCCAACTGACTAGCGATGGATTTATTATTATTGCCGTGAGATATTAAGCGTAAAACAAGCTGTTCTCGCGTGGTGAGAATATCGCCTGCATCGGCGGTATTTTCTTGCACTAAAATCTGCGCCACTTCGCCACTAAAATACTTCCCCCCCTCGTGTACTTTGTGTATTGCGGCGATCATTTCTTCACCCGAGATATCTTTAAGTAAATAGCCCTCCGCACCTGAACGAATAACGCTAACAATATATTCTTTATCGTCGTGCATACTCAGCATAATAACCCGTATTTCAGGGAACTTTTCCTTCACGATTTCCAACGCATCCATGCCATTAATTTCGGGCATACTAATGTCCATCATGACAATGTCGGGCCTAGTATCTTCGAGCTTCTCCAACAATTGTTTACCGTTTTCTGCCTCTGCGATAATATCAATGTCTTCATGCATATTAAGTCGAGACGCAATTCCTTCTCGAAATAACGGATGATCATCTACTAACATTATTTTAATCATGACTTACTACACCGCCTTCCAATATCAATTTATTTTTATTAACTATACTTAAGATAATTTTTAGGTATTTTTGCTTCAATACACGTGCCATTGGCACCAGACTTAATTAAGAAAACGCCTTTATGATAACTTAAACGCTCATGCATATTCCGTAAGCCAATACCCACCATGGGCGATTTATTCCTATTGAGTGAGTCAACATCAAATCCACTACCATTATCTTTGATAGATAACACTAGCCATCTACCCCGCACACCAATACTAATGTCTACATTTGTCGCATTAGAATGTCGCTCTACATTTGTTAAGGCTTCTTGTGCCACGCGATAAAAAGTGGTTTTAATCTCTAGCGACAACATATTTTTAACGGCCACCTTATCCAGATTCACGCTAATACCAGTACGGCGAGAAAAATTCACCGATAACGACTCAATACCTGCTGACAAGCCATGATCATCCAATATTCTTGGGTGTAAATCCCGTGAGATTCGGCGTAGATCTGTCAGTGTTTGCGTTATTTTATCTGTAGTAGACGCGAGGTCCTCTTCTGGGTCTTGGTTTTGTTTTATTTTTAACCATGCGGTTTCGATAGAGAATTTGGCACTGGCAATTAACTGGCTAATACCATCATGTAATTCTCTAGAAACTCTTCGGCGCTCCTCTTCCTGAGCGGTTAAGATACGCTTGGTTAACTCTTGTAACTTCCCGTCGGCTAGTTTTCTCTCACTAAACTGTAAAAGCAATCCCGTCACAAACACAGCAATAACCGCAATAATACCAATAGCTAATATGACATAAGACGCACTGATAATTTTTCTATTAATAGAGGATTGGATACTTGCCACCTGCCCTTCGACATCATCAATATATACCCCTGTGCCGAGCATCCAGCCCCATTTATCCAACATGACCGCATAGGCCATTTTTGTGCCCACCTCACCCGAGGAAGGCTTATCCCACAAATACTGTAGATAGCCACCGCCCGCTTGAGCACTATTCACTAGCTCTCGAATTAAAAATGTACCGGCTTCATCTTGCAGGTCCCACCAATTTTCGCCAATACGAAAAGGCTGTATAGGGTGTACAACTCCAATACCATCGGTTGTGTAGGCAAAGAAATAGCCATCTTCTTTGTAAATCAAATTAGTTAGCACATTACTAGCTAATTCCTGAGCGACCTCGGTGTCAATGTCGTCATTATTGTAAAGGTGGTCGATGGATGAGAGCGCCAGCAAAGTATAATTTTTTAGCTCTGCTTTGCGGCGTTCGATCACATTGTTTTTATAGGCTGTTGCCGTATCTAACGATAGCTTATCAAATTGATACTGGGTCACCAGCACTACTAGTAACATCGCTATGGCGAGAGGTAATACCGCCAACAATTGTATTTTTTGTTTTAAGTTCATGTGTATTGTTCCAAGGTGAATAGAACCATGCCGCTATTATTCATAACCACAACAACCTGAGAAGAAAGTAAGCAAGCCTCATCTATTCTACATATTTGCCTATTTATAAAAGCTCGGGCTATAAAAGCACAGGGACGC
>JBLHVX010000103.1:0-6447 GCA_047628835.1 Granulosicoccus sp. | reverse complement strand
TGCCGCAAAACGCAGTAATTAAAGTAGTTGGTGTTGGTGGTGGTGGCGGCAACGCTGTTCGCCACATGATCGACTCGAATGTTGAAGGTGTCGAATTTATTTGCGCAAATACAGATGCTCAAGCACTACGTGATGTAGATGCTCGCACCGCCTTACAGCTAGGCGGAGATATGACTAAAGGCCTAGGTGCTGGAGCTAACCCTGCCGTAGGTCGTCAGTCTGCTATTGATGATCGTGAGCGCATTGCAGAAGTGTTACAAGGTGCAGATATGGTGTTTATTACAGCAGGTATGGGTGGCGGTACAGGTACCGGTGCAGCACCTATAGTAGCCGAAGTCGCAAAAGAGCTAGGTATCCTAACCGTAGCTGTTGTGACAAAACCGTTCCCGTTTGAAGGCAAAAAACGTATGGCGGTAGCCGATGAAGGTATCTTTGAATTACAGCAGCATGTAGATTCGTTAATCACTATTCCTAACGAGCGTTTATTGGCCGTTTTAGGTGCTAGCGCGAGTTTGATTGAAGCATTTAAAGCCGCTAATGATGTATTGCTTGGCGCGGTACAAGGTATTGCTGACCTGATCATGCGTCCCGGTATGATCAATGTAGATTTCGCTGATGTTAAAACGGTGATGTCTGAAATGGGTATGGCGATGATGGGTAGTGGAGCAGCGTCGGGTGAAGGTCGTGCACGTGAAGCGGCTGAAGCAGCGATCAAGAGCCCGTTACTAGAAGGCATCAACCTTCAAGGTGCGCGTGGTATTTTAGTGAATATTTCTGCGGGCTTAGATCTTTCTCTTGGAGATTTTAACGAAGTGGGTGAAACCATTGAAGAGTTTGCCGCAGCTGATGCGACGGTGGTAATTGGTACGGTGATTGACCCAGAACTTAACGATGAGATTCGTGTGACAGTAGTTGCGACTGGCTTACAGGATGCCCAAGTGAAGAAAAAAGCGCCAGAAGTGGTGGTGAATAATACCCGTAAGCCTCAAGTGACCAATTATAGTGATTTGGATAGACCGACGGTAATGCGTAATTCAGCGACTGCTGCTGTAGAGGCTGCTCATCCTGTGTCAGACAAAGATTTTGAATATCTTGATATTCCTGCATTTTTGAGAAATCAGGCAGATTAATGTTCTGTCTTTCTGTACTGAATAGAATGAATGCGGAACTTAATAGGAATATATTGGTCTTTGTTAGTGTATGAATAGTGGCATTATTGCCTCTGCTCATTAGAACCTTGAGTTTCTGTTATATAGGCTGTTCATTAGCGTTATCTATATAAATGCTTATAAAAAGCTTGTATATATTAAGCTATATATATTTATCTCATGTGTACCCTTTCCCCTGAGGGCATGTGTGGGGTATCTGCATTACTTGTTAGTACGCATCGCGTAGTAACAAGTTTTATAGAGCTTGTCGATAATAACTGTTATAGTCCGCGCCTTTTTTAGTGTGGTGGTTGTGTTTTGTTCGTAAGCGCTATATTTATTATTGGTAACCACTCTTTGTAGCCACTCAGTACTGCTCGTAACTGTTCAGATTGCAGTAAAAATTGTGCTGAGAAAAACGGTAAATGTGGGCCGAGTGGTTACTGTTATTTTATCTATGATTTATTTAAGGACTGTAGTTCACAATGATACGCCAACGAACACTTAAAAATGAAATACAAGCCACGGGTGTTGGCTTGCATACCGGTGATAAAGTGTATTTATGTTTAAAGCCTGCGCCAGAAGATCATGGTATTGTCTTTCGGCGTGTCGATCTGGATCCGGCAGTTGATATTCCGGCGAAAGCTGAGAATGTTGGTGATACAACCTTATCGACCTCTCTGGTGAGGGGTGACGTTAAAGTGTCTACCGTAGAACACTTATTGTCAGCTATGGCGGGTATGGGAATCGATAATGCGATTGTCGAAGTGAGTGCCGCAGAAGTCCCTATTATGGATGGCAGTGCAGGCCCGTTTGTCTTCCTCATTCAGTCTGCTGGCATTTTAGAGCAGTCAGCACCTAAAAAGTTTATTCGAATCAAGAAAAAAGTGTCCGTAGAAGATGGTGATAAAACAGCCTGTTTTTTACCTTTTGACGGGTTTAAAGTGAGCTTTAGCATCGATTTTGACCACCCTGCGTTTCAAGGACGCGCTCTTAGCGCGTCTGTTGATTTTTCAAGCACGTCTTTTGTTAAGGAAGTAAGTCGTGCGCGAACTTTTGGCTTTATGCACGAAATTGAACACCTCCGTTCACAAGGACTTGCGAAAGGTGGCAGCATGGATAATGCTATCGTTGTTGATGACTTTCGGGTGCTCAACGAAGATGGTCTGCGTTATGAAGACGAGTTTGTAAAGCACAAGGTGTTAGATGCTATCGGCGATCTTTACTTGTTGGGTAATAGCTTGATTGGTGAATTCTGCGCTCATAAGTCAGGGCATGCTCTTAATAATAAGTCGTTACGGGAGCTTATTTCCCAGCCTGATGCGTGGGAAGTGGTTACGTTTGAAGATGACAGCGTCGCACCCATCTCTTATGCTAAGCCTATATTATCTGTCTAACGCCGCTTATAGCCCTTTGATTGAGTTCCGATGGCTGCTCTTGGGTTATTAAAACTGTTTCCTTAAGTTTTTTTTGTAGGGGAAATGGGCCGTATTTGCGCGTTTATCGACGTATCATTAAAGTTTCTATCTTAATAGCCGTTCTTTATAACAAGATAAGCTATTAAACGCATTTTTTTAAACGTTATTGCGTTTTTGTGACAGGCATCAACGTAAAGACGTCCTATAATGTATGTAAATGATTGTTAATATAAATAGTGACGTAACTTGTTAAATTTCATTCATAAGATGTAGTGTATATATAGTGAAGGTAATCCTAGTTAACAATAAAGGCAAGACACGACAGTTCACCATAGCCGGTTGGACTCGCGCTTTGTTGTCTCTTTGCTTTATAGGACTTCCTTTAAGTGCTGGTGTTTATATTGGGCACGAATCGAATAAAATCGCAGCAGATGGCTTGATGACCGACATGGCCAACCAGTCATGGGGAGACGCGCTTTCTGATCAGCAGCAAGACTTAGAAGATGTTAAACAGCAATCAGAAGCTACCTTATCTGCGATGACGTTGAGAATGGCAGAGCTACAAGGCCGATTAGTGAGGATTGATGCCTTGGGTGAGCGTCTTACTAGTATGGCGGATTTGGACAAGGGCGAATTTGACTTCAATCAGCAACCGGCAGTCGGTGGTCCAGAAACGGACATGTTGGGTGACTCCCATTCACCCCCTAAGTTTATCGATCTGATTAACGAGTTGGCAGATAAAATTGATGATAGAGAGCAGCAGCTAGAAACATTAGAATCGCTAATGGTTGATCGTAGTTTCCAAAACGACGTGTTTGTTGCGGGCCGCCCAGTATTAAAAGGTTGGATGTCGTCACGGTACGGTCGACGTACTGACCCTTTTACCGGTAAAATTGCTTGGCACAGCGGTGTTGATTTTGCGGGTAAAATGGACTCTAAAATTGTTGCGGTTGCTTCTGGTGTTATCATCGAATCAGGTGAACGCGCAGGCTACGGTGGTACGATTAAAATTAATCACGGCAGTGGGTTTCAAACTCGTTATGCTCATAATAAAAAAAACTTAGTTAGCCTTGGTGATGTGGTCAAAAAAGGTCAAGTGATTGCGTTAATGGGCAGTACAGGGCGTTCAACAGGCCCTCATGTGCACTTTGAAGTTTATAAGTATGGTCGCCCAGTCGACCCCGCAGCTTACATCAATCGTACCCACCGATAATCTTAGCGTTATTCTTTCTCTAGTTCCCTTTATATTTCCACAATACATCCAAGTAATAGACATAATATAATGTAGCGCTATTTTATTGCTTGAATTATTGACGCTAGCACCCACTTAAAGATGATGTTTCCCGCATTCAAAATAATGAAACGAGCCATGCATGGCTCCCACAATAATAATTTAGGTAAGTTATGTTTAATAAATTAATTCGCAAAGTGTTTGGCTCAAAAAACAAGCGTGAAATCAAACGCATGGGTAAATTGGTCGACAAAGTTAATCGCTTAGAAGACGATCTGTCGACATTAAATGATGAGCAGTTAAAAGCTAAAACCGCAGAGTTTAGACAGCGACTATCGGAAGGGCAAACCCTTGAAAGCTTGATCCCCGAAGCGTTCGCGGTTGTACGAGAAGCATCAAAACGTACCTTAGGACTACGCCACTTTGATGTGCAATTAATTGGTGGTCTTACGCTACATGAAGGGCGCATTGCAGAAATGCGCACAGGTGAAGGTAAAACGCTGGTTTCTACCTTGCCAGCCTATCTTCATGCTCTGGTTGGTAGTGTGCATATCGTTACTGTGAATGATTATCTGGCGAGTCGAGATGCGAAGTGGATGACGCCGATTTATGAGTTCCTGGGCATGAGTGTGGGTGTGGTGTATTCCATGCAAGAACTTGCGGATAAGCAAGCGGCTTATCAAGCTGATGTTACTTATGGCACGAATAACGAGTTTGGTTTTGATTACCTTCGTGACAATATGTCCCTGGCTAAAGAAGATCGTGTTCAGCGCCCATTACATTTTGCGATTATTGACGAGGTAGATTCGATTCTTATTGATGAGGCCCGTACCCCACTGATTATTTCGGGGCAAGTCGATAACAATGCAGAGTTATATCGAACCATGAATGGCATCATTCCTCAGCTAACGGGGCAGCCTATCAGTGATGAGAAAGACCCTGTTATTGATGAAGGTGTTGATTTTACCATTGACGAAAAGCAGCGTCAGATTGAATTGACAGAAAATGGTCATCAACGCATAGAAGAATTGTTGATCAAAGCTGGCCTGCTAGAAGAAGATGAAAGCCTTTATGCTGCGACTAATTTAAGCCTATTACATCATATTCATTCTGCACTTAAAGCCCATTCAATGTTTCAAAAAGATGTGGATTACATTGTAGAAGGTGGTGAAGTGCTCTTGATTGACGAGCATACGGGTCGCACCATGCCTGGGCGTCGCTTGTCCGAAGGCTTACATCAAGCCATTGAAGCCAAAGAAGCACTATCGATTCAGAATGAATCGCAAACAATGGCATCAACCACATTCCAAAATTATTTCCGTTTATATCCTACCTTATCAGGCATGACGGGAACGGCTGATACTGAAGCATTTGAATTCCGTCAAATATATAGTTTAGATGTGGTGGTCATCCCTACCAATCAAGAAGTCCAGCGTAAAGACCTTAACGATCTTGTTTACCTAACCATCGAAGAAAAATACGATGCGATAGTAGAAGATATTAAAAAGTATAAAAAAGATAATGCACCTATTTTGGTGGGAACGGCATCGGTTGAATCATCCGAAGCATTATCTAAAAGATTAGACAAAGACAAGCTGACGCATAATGTGTTGAATGCAAAGTTTCATGAAAAAGAAGCGGAAATTGTTGCACAAGCAGGCCGTCCAGGTGCTGTTACCATTGCAACCAATATGGCGGGTCGTGGTACCGATATTGTATTGGGTGGTAATCTGCAAGTTGAAATAATTGATTTGGGTGAGGATGCAACAGAGGCACAAATTAAAGCATTAAAAGCAGATTGGCAAAAACGTCATGATATAGTGATGGTGGCCGGCGGTTTGCATATTTTAGGTACGGAACGTCATGAGTCACGACGTATCGATAATCAATTACGCGGTCGTGCAGGTCGTCAAGGCGATCCAGGTTTATCACGTTTTTATCTTTCAATGGAAGATAATTTAATGCGTATTTTTGCTTCTGATCGTGTACGTAATTTTATGCAAGCGTTGGGGATGGAAAAAGGTGAAGCGATTGAGCATCGTATGGTATCTAATGCCATCGAAAAAGCACAGCGTAAAGTGGAAGGACGTAACTTTGATATTCGTAAGCAATTACTTGAATTCGACGATGTGTCGAACGATCAGCGGCAAGTGATTTACAGTCAACGTAACGAAATACTTGAGGCGGAGTCTATTCGCGATGTAGTGACACATATTCGCCGTGATGTTGTTGTGGATGCTTTTAGTGGTTTTGTTCCGCCACAAAGTATGTCAGAGCAATGGGAAGTTAATGGTTTGCAACAATATATTGAAAGTGAATTTGATACTCCTGCGCCAATTCAAGAGTGGTTAGATAGTGACGCAGCGCTAAACGAAGAGTCACTACGCGATAAACTAGTAGGAGCTATTCAAGACACCTACGATAAAAAATGTGAGCGCCTATCAGATAGTCTGATTGAAATTGAAAAGCAAGTGATGTTGCAAGTTCTAGATATGCAATGGAAAGATCACTTGTTTAATATGGATCATTTACGTCAAGGTATTGGTTTGCGTGCTTACGCCCAAAAAAACCCTAAGCAAGAATATAAACGTGAATCGTTTGAGTTGTTTCAATCCATGCTACAGACCATTAAGGAGGAGACGGTACGTAT
>JBLHVX010000102.1:0-6489 GCA_047628835.1 Granulosicoccus sp. | reverse complement strand
TTAATGGTTGTTTTATGCGTTTTATCGTTGTGGATTATTTTTGAAAGGCGTCGGAGGTTAATCGAACGTGCTCGCAGTCAGCAGGCGTTTGCACTTCGTTTAGAGCGCCAAGTACGTGATCGTACGCGGGAGTTAACGGAATCAAATGATTTGTTAGCGCTGGAAGTGAATGAACGACGTTCAGCCGAAATGGCCTTGCGTGAAACCCAAGACGACCTATTGCAAGCGGCCAAACTGGCAGGTATTGGGCAAATGTCGGCGGCCTTAGCCCATGAATACAATCAGCCCTTGGCAGCCATTCGGTCTTATGCGGATAATGCTAAGCAATTACTCCAGTTAGAAAAAGTGAATGACGTAAACGATAATCTTACACGTATTACTAGTCTTACCGAGCGTATGGCCGGTTTGACGAAAACCTTACGCTCCTTTGCCCATAAGTCAGATGATACGTTGGCATCGGTGAACTTGGCTAGAGTGATGGATGAAATGGTGATTCTGTTGTCGCCACAAGCAAAAAAACAAGGTGTAGAATTACTTGTGTTACCACCAAAACTGAATGTGCAAGTGATGGCGGGCCACCTACGCTTATCGCAAGTGATTATTAATTTAGTGACCAATGCTATGGATGCCATTAAACACGAACATGTTCAGTGCGTAGAAGTTAGCTGGAATACTGTGGGTGACAACGTAGAAATTTGGGTGAAAGATAGCGGAAAAGGTATTCCCGACGCACTAAAAGATAAGATATTCACACCATTTTTCACGACGAAAGGTGTGGGTGTTGGTTTAGGTCTAGGCCTATTTATTGTGCATACGATGGTGAAAGAATTTCAGGGAACGATTGACGTCAAACAAGAAAAAAACTACGGTGGTGTTTTTTGTATTACATTATCGTTATCACAATAAAATAAATGTAGATGCGATGGTGTTATTCAGCACGATAAATAAACCAAACAATATTTTTTAATATGAGTGATTAATTAGTGGAAAAACCAACAATTATATTAGTCGATGATGATGCAGATCTGCGGCATGCATTGAGTCAGAGCTTGGTGTTAGCAGGCTTCGATGTGCTGGGATATGCAAGTGCAGAAGGCGTCGTCGATAATATCCATCGTGGTTTATATGGCGTATTAATTACCGATATTCGTATGGTGGGCACAGATGGTTTACAGCTAATGTCCATGGCGTTAGAAATCGACCCGTCAATGCCGGTGATTTTAATTACCGGCCATGGTGACGTGGCGATTGCGGTAGAGGCGATGCGGGCCGGTGCTTATGACTTAATAGAAAAACCTTTTTCTGCCGACCGCTTAAGTAACGTGGTGTTGCGCGCACTAGAAAAAAGACGTCTGGTCTTAGAAAATCGCACACTGCGCCAAGAGTTATCAGGAGAGATAGAATTAGATAAGCGTATTGTCGGTCGTACGCCTTCAATGCTGCGTTTACGTAAAGAGTTAATGGCGCTTACGGGTGCCGATGTAGATGTATTGATATGGGGTGAAACTGGCTCAGGGAAAGATGTTGTAGCGCGTGCACTACACGAAGAAGGTGATCGAAAAAGCAAACCCTTTGTGGCGCTTAACTGTGGTGCGATTCCTTTAGATATTATGGAGTCAGAATTGTTTGGACATGAAGCGGGTGCATTTACCAGCGCGAACAAAAAGCGTATAGGTAAATTAGAGCACGCTAACGGTGGCACTATTTTCTTAGATGAAATTGAGTCTATGCCGATGGAGTTACAGATAAAGTTATTGCGTGTGATTGAAACTCGATCCATCGAACGTCTAGGTTCCAATGATATTATCCAGCTTGATGTGCGCTTTATTGCGGCGACCAAAACAGATTTAGAAGCAGCCTGTCAGCAACAACGTTTTCGTGCTGATTTATATTATCGCCTAAATGTCGTGACGGTTCGTATTCCCCCTTTGCGTGAACGGAAAGATGATATTCCTGCCTTGTTATATCACTTAGCCCGCGAAGCAAGATCGCGTTACCGCCGTGATATTCCCGATTTCACCCCTGAAATGATTGCCGGTTTAATGGCGTATGATTGGCCCGGCAATGTACGTGAACTACGTAATGTCGCCGACCGCTTAGTACTAGGTATTTGGGCTGGTGTTGGCGATAACGCTGAAGAAAATGCATCAAATACAGCGAATGCTAACCTTAATGTATTAGCTGAGAGGGTCGGAAAATATGAGCGTTCGGTGATCGCTGCCGAACTCCAGCAACATAAGGGCAGCGTTAAAAAAACCTACGAGGCTTTAGGCTTATCTCGAAAAGCCTTGTACCAAAAAATGAAAAAGTACCAGTTAGATAAAAAATCCTTGCCTGATTACGTAGGTGACACACACTCATCCGAATAAAAACCATTTTTGATGTTTCTCTGCTCGATGTGTCGTTTGGGTAACATCGCACTTACTCGATGTGTCGAAGCAGGCCTGTTTAAACGGTTTGTTTTCGCTTTAACCTCTCCATAAACCTCTTCATGTCTTACCCTATAGTTTATTTAGATGCTTGGCATGTTTTTTGCTGCAACTGAGATGTTCCTCGCTTCGTGCGTTGAAAAATTATAAATATAATCAATAATATTTAATGTTACTCACATATTCTATAGAAGGAAAAATTATGAAACGTTTATTTACTGCAATCGGTGCTGCGGCACTGCTTACTAGCTCTGTTTTTGCTGCGGCCAACTGTGACCCGGGCGAAATAGTGATTAAGTTTAGCCATGTAACGGCGGCAAAGGGCCATCCGAAAGGCGAGGCCGCAGGTGCAATTGCTGCACGTATTAATGAGGAGATGAACGGTAAGGCGTGCATGCTAGTATTTCCTCGCTCGCAATTGTTTAACGATAATAAAGTGATGGAGGCATTGTTGCTAGGTGATGTACAAGTCGCCGCGCCATCGTTATCAAAGTTTGAATCCTATACCAAAAAATACCGTTTATTTGATTTACCATTTTTATTTAGTGACATGGATGCGGTAGAGAAATTCACCAATGGTCCTACGGGGCAAGGTTTGTTGACGGCTATCGACGATAAAGGATATGTCGGGCTATCGTATATCTTTAATGGTTTAAAGCATTTTTCTGCAAACAAGCCATTGCTAGTGCCAAATGATGCTGAAGGATTAAAGTTCCGTACACAAACGTCCGATGTCGCTGTGGCGATGATCGAGGCCATGGGGGCCAATGCACAGAAACTTGCTTTTAAAGAAGTATACGGCGCACTGCAGACAGGTGTTGTTGATGGGCAGGAAAATACTTGGTCAAACATCTATAAACAAAAATTCTTTGAAGTGCAAGATGGTGTTACTGAAACTAATCACCAGTTACTGACTTATTTAGCGGTGACCTCTAAAGACTGGTTAGAAAGTTTACCTGCTGATGTGCGTACGCAGTTCTTAGCTATCTTTAAAGAAGAAACCAATAATGCGAATTCAAAAGCGACCGCCATTAACGCTAAATCTAGAGAAGAAATCATCAAGTCTGGTGGTGTCGTAAGAGCGTTAACGCCAGAGCAGCGTAAAATTTGGGTAGATACTATGAAACCAGTATGGTCTAAATTTGCTGATGATATCGGTCAGGATGTGATAGATGCTGCTGTAGCCGCGGGTCAGTAATCTACATTACATATTATTATAAAAATACACTAATGGCGGCAACTGCCGCCATTAGCTTTATCTGTTGGTATTTGTACCGTCATTTTTTACATGTAAATACAGTAAGGAGTCTCCGTGAACCAAGTCCCGGAAAATCAAACAACGATCAATAAGCTCTCTGAGTTTATTGATCGTATCGAAGAGAATTTTATAGCCATTGTTTTAGCGCTTATGGTGATTATTAGTTTTTCACAAGTGATTGCACGGCATGTATTTCATGCTGGTTGGGGTGGCGCATTAGAATTAACACAAGTGCTGTTTGCATGGTTAATTCTTTTTGGTATGAGTTACGGCATAAAAGTGGGTTCACATCTTGGTGTTGATGCGCTAATCCGTACATTTCCTAAACCCATATTTCGATTTTTTGCATTGTTCGGCGCAGCAACCTGCGTCGTTTATGGTGTGACCTTGTTTTCAGCAGAATGGTTAACAATCTTCGGTGTAGAGTCCAAGGGTGGTGCGTGGTTCTATTTTACCAAGATTTATAGTGTTGGCATTGGCATGGAAGATATTGTGTTGCCTGGTTTTTTACCTGAATTTTTAAACGGTGGCGAGCGTTTACCTCGTTGGATTGCTTACCTTATTTTACCTGTTGGCTTAGTATTATTTGTACTGCGTTCAGTGCAAGCCTTTATCGCTATTTGGCGAGGTGAGCGAGAAATGATCATCGCCTCGCACGAAGCTGAAGAGCTCATCGAAGAGCACAAAAATTCAGTGAAGGAGCAGTAACTATGGAATCACTTATTTTATTTGGCTTAGTCTTTGTATTTTTGTTTTTAGGTGTGCCTGTCGCTGTATCGTTAGGCTTATCGAGTATCTTAGTAATAGCAATATTTTCGCATGACTCGGTATCGTCGATTGCGCTACAGCTATATACCGCATCACAAAACTATACGCTGTTAGCTATTCCCTTCTTTATTTTAGCCTCGTCATTTATGTCTACCGGTGGTGTGGCTCGCCGTATCATTCGCTTTGCGATTGCCGCGGTTGGGCATGTTCGTGGTGGTTTGGCCATTGCCAGCGTCTTCGCATGTATGTTATTCGCCGCACTGTCGGGTTCATCCCCTGCTACGGTAGTGGCTATTGGTAGCATCGCCATTGCTGGGATGATGCAGGCAGGCTATACCAAGCAGTTTGCCGCGGGTGTAATAGCCAATGCGGGTACCTTGGGAATCTTAATTCCGCCATCGATTGTAATGGTCGTGTATTCCGCTGCAACCGATGTGTCGGTAGGGCGAATGTTTCTAGCAGGCGTATTTCCCGGTTTATTAGCGGGCTTTATGCTGATGGCAGCGATATATGTCAATGCACGTATGAAAGGCATGAAGAAAGAGCCATTTGCTGGGATGGGAGAAATTCTAGAGGCTGCAGGGTCTGCGTCTTGGGGCTTATTTTTAATCGTTATTATTTTAGGCGGTATTTACGGCGGCATCTTTACGCCAACCGAGGCGGCATCTGTGGCCGCGGTATACTCCTTTTTTATAGCTGTTTTTATCTATCGCGATATGGGGCCATTAAAAGACGTGGCGTGGTGTGAAGAAGACGAAAGTTTGCCAAACGCTGCACTACGTAACCTTGGTTTAACATTAAAAAATAGTGTGGTAGTTTTTTATCACCACGAAACCCGCCAAGTGATGGTGGAGTCTGCCAAAACCACACTCATGCTAATGTTTGTGATTGTGAATGCCTTAGTGTTTGCGCACGTGTTGACCTCAGAAAACATTCCTCAGTACGTGACTAGCCTAATGTTAGATGCAGGCTTTACATGGTTTACCTTCCTTATCGCCGTCAATTTGATTTTGTTATTAGGTGGCCAATTTATGGAGCCGTCAGGCCTGCTATTAATTGTCGCACCAGTGGTATTTCCTATTGCTGTAGAGCTGGGAATCGATCCGATTCACCTAGGTGTAATCATGGTAGTGAACATGGAAATCGGTATGGTGACCCCACCCATTGGGCTTAACCTGTTTGTAACATCGGCTATTACCGGTATGAGTATGATTGAGGTGATAAAAGCAGCAATGCCATTTGTGTGCGTTATGTTTATCTTCCTGATTCTTATTACCTATATTCCAGCCATTTCAACCTGGTTGCCGATTACCATGATGGGGCCAGAAATTATCACCCATTGACGGTGATCTGCTGACGAAAAAAAGTAACTCCTTTGGGCAGCTTCGGCTGCCTTTTTTATTATTCTGTCTTATTGCTCTGCCTTTAATTGCTCTTTCAAAATAGGGTTGATAAAGTGCGGATATGGATATGGATAATGATAACGAAGATTTTTTTAATGAAATGCAGGACGTCAAGCCGCTTCAACGTGAAAAGCGGGTGGTGTTAAATACGCAATCAATAGATAAAGATACCTTTAAGACACGACAGCAATCTGCTCAATCAGAGAATGTTTCCCTGACCGATCCCTTAGTGAATAATGGCGTCGTGCAATTAGAGGCAAATGCGCTGCTGGCCTATCAGCGATCAGGTGTGCAACATGGCGTATATAAACAACTGCGGACGGGTAAATATGCTATCGAGGCACGCTTAGATTTACACCGTATGACCGCCGAACAAGCACGGCTAACCATCTACCAGTTTGTGCATGACTGTATTGCTCACGACATTCGTTGCGCGTTAATTACCCACGGCAAAGGTGAGGGCAGAGCAAACCCTGCGGTGCTGAAAAGCCTAGTGGCTCATTGGTTGCCGCAAATCACCCCAGTCTTGGCTTTTCACTCGGCACAAAAACACCATGGTGGTACTGGCGCGACTTATTTATTGTTGAAAAAGAGTGAGAAGAAGCGCTTAGAACATTCAGAAAAGCACCAG
>JBLHVX010000101.1:0-6509 GCA_047628835.1 Granulosicoccus sp. | reverse complement strand
CCCCACTCTGCTGTGTCACCGTTTGGTGGTTGATCAGGGTAATATGGTTACGGGCTACCAACTTCGGCAAGAAGACCCAAAAAAGAAGGCCGTATTAGCGCTGCAATCGCTTAACTATCGAATAGCTGCCGCAGGGGACTCTTATAACGATATTACGATGTTGGAGCAAGCTGATGTAGGGGTGTTGTTTAATGCACCATCTTATATCGCTGATGAATATCTACATCTGACTTCGGTGGTAGGCTATGATGTTTTGAAAGATGAATTGTTGAGTAAATAGCTAAACAATTAGCATGCGAGTTAATCCAATGGGGGTGTGTTAACGGCTTCGATTTCAAATCGCCGGAGTGCGCGTAAAATTGTATCAATTTTAGTGAGACTTTCTTGGTACTCATCTTCGGCATCAGAATCTGCCACAATACCCCCCCCCCCCAGCAGTAGAGTGTTGATCCATCACATGCGATGGTGCGAATAGTTATATTACTATCCATATCACCACGACTATTAAAATAGGCAATGCTGCCACAGTAAATGGAACGTTGGCTGTCTTCTAGTTCTTCGATAATTTCCATTGCGCGCTTTTTAGGTGCACCAGTAATAGAGCCTCCGGGAAAGCACCCCTTAAAGAGATCGGTAGCACTTTTATCAGTACATAATTCACCTTCTACATTGCTCACGAGATGATGTACGTTGGGGAAACTCTCTAGTGCAAATAGAGCTGGAACATGGATGCTTCCGGGGACGCAGCTTTTACCCAAATCGTTACGTAGTAAATCAACGATCATTACATTCTCGGCCTGATTTTTTTTACTATCTTTTAATTGCTCAGCATTATCCTTGTCAAGGGAAGGGTCATTATCTCTCGCGATAGTCCCTTTAATAGGTTGTGCGAGTACATGATTGCCGGTAACTTGTAAAAAACGTTCGGGAGAAAAAGAAAGAATGGCTTTATCGCCTAAATCAATAAAAGCAGAAAAAGGAGAGGCCATTTCTTCACGCAGTTCTAAATAGGCAATATAAGGGTCGCCTTGGTAAGTAGCGCTAAAGCGCTGTGCAAAGTTAACCTGATAGCAGTCCCCCTCATGTATATAGTCGTTAATGGTTGCCATCTTGTCGTGGTATTGGCGACGGTTAATGTTCGACGTTAACTTGTTAATAGAGAACGTATTTGAATTGCTTACATGAGCAGTGGTCGCTAAGGCACAGATTTGTTTTTCAATGGATACCAGCAAAGCGTTATCACATTCGGGCAATCCCACAAGGTAGCTACAGCCTGTTTGATGATCTTGAATAATTGCCCATGTATATAAGCCTGCGACCATGTCAGGCAATAGGCAGTCACTTGGCGACTGTTGATCCACCTTGAGTAGCTGCCGGCCTAGAGCATAACTAAAATACGATAATATACCACCGGTAAACGGCAGGTTTTGAGGGGGGGTACTAACCGATGCATGAGCTTGGGTAAGTGCCTCGGAGGCTTGCTTAATCAGCGTAAAGGGGTCGTCACTTGATAGTGTAGTAGTTGTCTGTGTGTCATAGCTATTACCAACGTTATTAGCAGTATATTGATAATCGCTAATAACGGTTTGACCATTTTCGTTTACCCAGCGGCGGCTAGGCTGAGCGGAGAGTATATCGTAGCGTCCAGACTGACTATTGGGCTGGCCACTATCTAACCAGCAGGCAAACGGCATGGCTCGAATACTGTCGAAAAGCGTTGCGCTGTTGGAGTGGTAAGGTATAGAAACAATATGATAGTGTGTGGACATAATAGACTGCTGACAAAACGTAACTAAAGTTTGTAAGTAAAGTTTGTAAGTATAGTTTACCGTCAACATCGAAAAGATAACACCTATTGTTAACATCTAGACTGCTTTCTACAATATGTAAAAGTGTAGATTACTGAGGAAGACCTTAATGTTTTATCCCTTAGAGCGGCTAATGAACTTATACGATGGTTTTCAGCGCGCTTATCATATCCAAGGGCATTCTCTTTTATTGTTACAAGATAACGGAAGATGCTATCTGCTACATAATCGCTGCCCGCATCAACAAGCGCACTTTGCCCATCAGTCTGGAGGGGCTCCGGCTAGCGTGTCTCAGGGGCAGTTACGCTGCCGTGTTCATGGCATGACATTTGACTTGGTAACCGGTAAAACAACTGATGGCTGTACTCAGTCACTAGAGTTTTTATCCATTGTGTATGAGGGTAATCAGATGGGCGTTGATTTGTAACTGTGGCGGGTTATGTCTACGTGGCTATATTTACGTGATTATCTTACTATACGATTGAGCTTCTATTTCAATAACTTCTACGGTTAATGATATGGATGGTAGAGGTAGCAGCGAAAGTGCCTTTAAAACAGTGTTCGATAGAGCATGACGTTGTTCGAGTGTTCTGCCGGATAATATCTTTATGCAAACATGTATAAAGAGCGAGTTGACAATTTTTTGAGTGCCAGTAATACAGTGATCAAACGGTATCATTCTAGTTTTGATATCGCTTACATTAAACAGTCCACTATTAACTGTGCCAGCGTGCACTGATTCCACTAGAGTGTCTGGTGAAACGGTGTTGCCTAACGCAGAAGCGTACTCAATAATACAGTGTGGCATATGTATTTCCTGAAAATGATGACCTAACAATTGTCACGCAATAGTACCACTCAAAATCATTGCCCTATGAAAAAGCCTCTGCAAACTAGCCCATAAAAATGTAAGCGTGCAGAGGCTAGGTTATCGAGCTAGAACGTAAATATTGCTTTTAGATATTAACAATCGCTTTAGCTTGCGCAGCCGCGTTACCGATATAGTTAGCGGGTGTCATGGCGCGAATATCGGCTTTAGCCGATTCAGGGATTTCTAAAGTATCAACAAACTCAGCCAAAATTTCTGGGGTGATGGTAACACCACGTGTGAGCGCTTTGAGTTTTTCATAAGGCTCATCAACACCGTAGCGACGCATAATAGTTTGGATGGGTTCAGCGAGTACTTCCCAGCTATTATTCAGGTCTGCAGCGATGCGCTTTTCATTAATTTCTAACTTACTTAAGCCTTTTTGCAGCGATGCAAAAGCAATGCCGCAATAAGCAAATCCTACTCCCATATTACGCAACACGGTAGAATCTGTTAAGTCACGCTGCCAGCGAGAAAGGGGTAATTTAGATGATAAATGACCAAATACCGCATTAGCGATGCCTAAGTTACCTTCGGCGTTTTCAAAATCAATCGGGTTAACTTTGTGTGGCATGGTGGAAGAGCCTACTTCGCCAGCGATGGTTTTTTGCTTGAAATAACCTAGCGAGATATAGCCCCAAATATCGCGACTAAAATCAATCATAATGGTATTGCTGCGCGCAATGGCATCAAATAACTCAGCAATATAGTCATGGGGTTCAATTTGTGTGGTGTAAGGGTTCCACTGAATACCTAAACCGGTCACAAACGCTTCTGCATTGACTTGCCAGTCAATATCGGCATAGGCGGATAAGTGCGCATTGTAATTACCTACTGCGCCATTAATTTTACCTAATAGAGGGATCGCTTGTATTTGTGCTGCTTGGCGGCGTAGACGTGCAACAACATTAGCGATTTCTTTGCCTACTGTAGTCGGAGATGCTGTTTGTCCGTGAGTCCGTGACAACATAGGTACGGCAGAGAATTCCACGGCCATAGAGGTTAGCGTGTCTATAATAGCGTTGAGCTGCTGATTTAACACCGCTCTACCATCACGCAACATGAGTGCATGGGAAAGATTGTTAATATCTTCAGATGTGCAGGCAAAGTGGACAAATTCTTTAACGGCGTCCAGTTCTGTATTGTCGGTAAACGATTCTTTAATAAAATATTCCACGGCTTTCACGTCGTGATTGGTGACACTCTCTATATCTTTGACACGCTGCGCGTCAGCTTCTGAAAAATCATCCACAATGGCATCTAAGCGCTTATTCGCTTGCTCGCTAAGCGCCGGCACTTCACTAATCTGGGGGTGAGCCGCTAGCTGTTGTAGCCAGCGTATTTCCACTTCTACTCGGTAGCGAATCAATCCGTATTCACTAAAAATAGGGCGATAGTCAGTTGTTTTGCTGCCGTAGCGGCCGTCAATAGGGGATACAGCCGTAAGAGACGATAAGTCCATGGATAAATACCTAATAAAAAAGCGAGTAAAAGAGGATGTATTATAAGATCACCATAATACCGGAAAAGGCCGCACTTGCTAAGTGCTTTCTCTGATGGTTTTCTTTAACCTAAATAGTTACGGATACATTTCAGTGGTGCTATTCGGAAGGTGTTATTGGCGGCTTTTGTGACATGAACTATGCTAAACGATAAGTCTATTTATCTAAGGTAATAAGGTGTTTGTTCGGCTATGAGCAATATGCAGTGGTTATCTTGTCAAGTTTTATTGTTTGGAGTCTTCTATGGACATGAGCCTAATCGTTACGGGTGAAAAGTCAGCTTTTACAACGCAACTTTCTGATGCTATTAAAGCAAAATGTAGCGTCAAAGAGGCCGATAAGCTCGTTCCCTTTTCTATTATTTTTTTTGAATACTACCCAATAGAGGAATTGGCTGAGCACGATATTAATGATGTGATTGGCTTGTTAAAAGATAGCTACCAATTTATTTCTCTTTATAAGCAAAAGAGGGCGAAGGTTAGGGCATTTAACCCAGATATCAAAGACAACGGTTGGGGGTGTAAAAATACAGTAGTCACTGTGCACTATAATAATGTGCCTTTTATGATCGATTCGGTCAGAATGGCATTAACGAATAAAGGTATATTGATTAAAAAAATCAATCCCTTAATTTTATCTGCCCATCGTGATAGAGAAGGTGAATTGATTCAATGTGAAGTGCCCGATAACGACAATCAATCACCGGGTCCTGCACAAGAGCTCTATATTTACATAGAAATAGACCGCCATAATAAAACCCAAGATTTACAGGCTATCGCGGCATCTATTAGGAAAACAATTGCAGATGTTAATATAGTTAATGGTGATTATTCGAACACCATAGATGAGATGCAAATTTTGCGCGATACCATAGGGTATTCAAAAAGCCACCATACACGAGAAGAAATTTACGAAGCTAATCAGTTTATTGCTTGGTTGATGGTGAATAACTTTACCTTTTTAGGTTATGCATTTTATCGGTTTACAGGTATACAAGCGATAGAAACTCAAGCTGCTGGACTGTCGGCAGTTGCAGAACTAGAAAAGTCTTATGGGTTGCTCAATAAAGAAGAGGAGATTAATAATTATTTCCCCGTTAATCATGATAAGTTAAGTGATCCCGACGGCCCTTTATTAACCTTTAGTAAATCGCCCATTCGCTCTACCATTCATCGGCAAGCTTACCCTGATCATATCACTATACAAGCTTATGATGCTGATGGTAACTTTGTCGGTGTGCATCATATTGTCGGCTTATATACATCACAAGTGTATCGTGCAACCGTCGTTAATATTCCCTTTGTAAGAAAAAAAGTAGAATCCATTTATGCCGAGGCAGGTTTATCGGAGCGTAGTTATAACGGTAAAGTGTTACGTCAAATATTGGAGACATTTCCGCGCGACGAATTATTCCAAAGTTCTCATGATGAGCTTAAAAAAACCTTATTAGGCGTAGCGACTCTCAATGAACGTAATATTGTTCGTTTATTTATGCGTGAATCAGTCGACAAGAGATTCGTCACAGCAATGATTTATATCCCACGCGATCAATTTTATAGTCAGTTGCGTGAAAAAATTACCGCGTATATTAGTGATGCTGTAGGTTCTGAATCAGAAGAGTTTTATACTTGTTACTCTGAATCAATATTGTCTAGAACCTATGTTGTTTTCCGCTTAAATGAATCTAAAGAAAAACAATGGGATGAAAAAATACTAGAAGCAACAGTGCAGCACTTGTCTAAATCGTGGGAAGAATCGTTGGCTAAAAGTATAAGATCTAAATATTCCGAAGACAGTAGTAGGTTGTTGATTGAAAAATACAAATACAGTTTTTCTAATGCATATCAAGAAAGTTTTTCTGTCGATACCGCGATGCAAAACATTGAAACGATAGAAGACTTAAACGAAAAAAATCCTATTGCACTGTGTTTTTCTCAGCCAGATAAAAACGATAACAAAATCGTCCATTTCAAAGTGTTTAATTATGGAGCTGCAATGCCCTTGTCAGACGTCATACCTGTATTGGAGCGTATGAATCTAAAAGTGATTGGTGAGCATCCATATAAAATTAAGATGGAAGGTAGTACAGTATGGTTGCATGACCTCCTATTGCATACTCGTTTATCGGACGATGCTGACATATCAGAAATACGCCAGGAGTTTGAATCGGCATTTATTAATGTTTGGCGTCGAAAAGTCGATAGCGACTTTTTTAACGGTTTAGTCATATCAGCAAATATTAACTGGCGAGACGTCAGTATGTTGCGAACCTACGCTGCTTATATGAAGCAGATAGTATCTCCATTTAGCAAGCGGGCAATTACGCGAAGT
>JBLHVX010000100.1:0-6564 GCA_047628835.1 Granulosicoccus sp. | reverse complement strand
AAGAAATCGGTGCCTTTTCCCGATCATTTTCGTAGAATAGGCTCACTATTCGCCTCAAATGATCGAAAAAATGCCCTCGATCTCTCTCTGCCTCGCTACGACCCCCTAAGTCCGACAGGCTCCTAGCAACTTTTAAATCAGATTTTTTGTAATTATTCAGCGAAAAAAAGCTTGTCAGTATATTTTGAAAATCCTCCTGATTACTTACATACTTTCATTGATGCACAATAGTCCGGCTAACCGCCTGTAAGAGCAGCGTCATGGCATTCATTTTTTTCACGAACACCCCGCCTCATGTCATTTTTAAAAAACTCGTGACGGCAAATATAGGGACAAAAAATCGTGCTATAAAACGTATGCGATAATAGCTGTCATCGACGACAGCACAGATTATTTTCATGACAAAAGATACTATAGACTGTAGTGGTCAACTATTTTTTTTTGCCACCGGCTTAATGAAACAGCAGTGATGAATGACGAAAGATCTCTTGGGCAGGATACATGGATATACTTGATGACTTTTGGGTGACAAGCCATTAAACAACCGTTAACGAGCCATCCATTTTTAACGTATAAGGCGGCAATGCATTGATTAATGCCTTGCCGTAACGTTTAGTAATAAGTCGCTTATCAAAGATGGTGATGAGGCCACTATCGTTTTCACTGCGCAATAATCGCCCACAGGATTGCACTAATTTTATTGATGCATCAGGAACAGAAATCTCCATAAAAGCATTGCCACCTCGACTTTGAACCCACTCGGCTAGTGATGCTTCTACTGGATCGTTAGGCACTGAAAACGGGATTTTTGCAATGACTACGTGACGACAATAATCACCCGGTAAATCTACGCCTTCGGCAAAACTGGCTAAACCAAATAGGACACTGGTTTTACCTGCATCAATATTTTTTTTGTGCTCGACTAACATAGCTTGCTTACTATGATCGCCCTGCATTAAAATCACATCTTGCCAAAAACCTGACAGCCCATTAAAAACATCTAGCATTTGTTTACGTGATGAAAACAATACCAAGCTGCCTTCTTTCTTTTGTAACAACTCAGGTAAGTACTCAATCATATTTTCAGTATGCGCGACAGCGTTATTGGCTTCTATTGCCGTGCTTGGCACTTGTAACGTCGCACGTGAAAAATCAAATGGGCTTGGCATTACGCCATAGTGATGTGATGCTGACGTACCCGCACGCATCATAAAGCGGTCGAAGCGCCCTAGTGCCGATAACGTGGCTGATGTAATCACTGCGCCATAACAGTGATTCCATAGGCTATTTTTTAGAGTGTGTGCGGCGAGTATGGGACTAGAACATACTTCATAATCAATACTACCGTTAAAGTCGACTAGGGTAATCCATCGCGCTAGGGGCACGTGCTTGTCGTCATGCTTATCAGCAGAGCAATAGCTATACCATAGTTGTCGATTAGCCTCTGCCCTTGCCTGCCAGGTTCCCACCACCGACAACCATGTTTCCAAATCTACTCTCGGTACAGAACTGTAACCATCTTCTAACGCTGACTGTATTTCGCTAACCACTTTACCAATAAGAGAGTGCAAGCGATCAAATTCTTGATGTAACGTCGTTGCATAATCAGATAAATGTGCATCGATCACGCCTTGTTCAAAACGATAACGTTGCGCATCACCCTCTCGATAAAAAGGTTTCTGTTCGGCAATTAATAATTGTTCGTCAAATAGTTGTTGGCAATAGGGATATATTTTATCCATTGTTTGTTTTGCGGCAAAAAACAGGCTGGGTAATTGTTCCGCATAACGATCAACATTTCCCGCGCCACTAATATCGCCTAGCATGGATGACAATGTTTTTTGATTTTGCTCTAACCACTTGCCGGTTGAATTAATACGGGTATGGTAGGCGAAATGATTAAGGGCTTTTTCGGGCAAGTGATGCCCTTCGTCGAAGATATAAATGGTTTCTTTCGGATCAGGTAAAATTGCGCCACCGCCTAAAGCAAGGTCCGCCAGCACCAAATCGTGATTAGCCACGATACAGTCGTAATTATCTATCGCTTCTCGCGCTTTAAAAAAGCTGCAACTAGTCACATTGGAGCAGCGTCTGCCGGTACATTCACGATGGTTCGTGGTTATTGGCGACCATACATTATTATCTATTTCTTGCGGCCAATTATCACGATCGCCGTCCCATTTCCCCGCACTCATGGCATCGACCATGCTGTTATAAATAGTGACTGCTTCCGCATCTACCGATGGATACTCTTCTTCATAAAGTGCTTGGTTAAACGTATTGTAAGCATCGCTATCCATTAACAAACGATCAAGTTTAGTTAAGCACAAATAACGTCCGCGCCCCTTAGCTAAGGTAAAATTAAATGATAGGTCGGTATTGCGTTTTATATCAGGAAGATCTTTATGGATAATTTGTTCTTGTAGAGCAATAGTGGCCGTAGAAATAACTACTTTTTTATTTAGCGCTTGTGCAACTGGCAAGGCAGCTAACAAATAAGCGACGGTTTTACCTGTACCCGTACCGGCTTCGATAACGCAAACATGGTTATCGGTCGTCCGCACACCCTCTTCGTCACTTTCTATGGCTGACAAAGTACGCGCTATATCAGCAATCATTAGTTTTTGACCGTAACGCGGCTTGAGTGACTTACTCTCTAAGAATTGTCGATAAACCGATTGAATTTTTGTTTTAACGGCATCAGCAACCACGATAACTTCTACCTATTATTTTTATTGACAAGAAGATGGCTAATGCTATCAATGTTAGTCTTAGACCTATTGCTGACGCCAGAAAAAAAATCACTCGCCGCCCTCTAATATTTTGTCAGATTTTTTCTCTAGTTTTTGCTCAAGCATTTGTTGACTAATTAGAGGATTTGCATACATAGACACAACCTCTTCTCTCCAGCGCGTATCCATATTAGCTATTCTCTTTTCAAATTTTTGTTGATGTTCGAGTAATGCGTTGGTGTGGCAATCGGGTAAGACTCTATTTTTATTATCCGAATCACCATGCAATAGACGGTAAGCAACAATATTACTAGGATGCAAGTGATAATTTTGAACAATAGCATTATCAATCTCTTCTACTACCTCATCAGTTGATTGATAGTCTCCCTGTAAGATTTCACCAAAATGGATATGGACATCACCTTTAAATCCGGTAATGCCTTGTGCTATACTCGATGCATCCTCATGCTCATCTTTTTCATACTTCCCATCTACTTTATGAGAATACAATTCTTTTGCCTTAGCTTCATCGCAAGGGTCGTATTCATAAGAAATAGATACAGGCACAATATTTAATTCGTTAACATAATCGGCGAGTGATATATTTTTGGGTTTATTTAAGCCCAACATACCAATGACTGCACTATTAGTGCGATCCAAACCATCTTTTGCTCGCCCTTCACGCTGGGCAATCCAAACATTCGCTTTTTCATCGGTAATTGAGTGATGAATATATGATGATAAATTTTTTGCCGCGTTCAACTTTCCTCGCGGAGCAGTTTCCGAGCGATTAACAATAAAACTTTTATTAGCTCGCATCAGGTCAGATACGTAAGGTTTGGTTAATAAGTTATTCCCTATCGCAATACGTAATGTATCGTGACCATGGGTATATAATGCCCAGTTCACTAAGGCTGGGTCCATAGCAATATCGCGGTGGTTGCTAATAAACAAATGTGGTTTTCCATCACTCAAATTTTCCTGACCCGAAATATGCATACCAGAAACAGTATCATCAATCATTTTCTGCATATAACGCTTCACCAGTATTTGTAAGTCGTTAACACTATTAATATGCGCTGATTGTTTTTTTATGTAGAGCTTTACTAATGGCGTAATCAGCGGGAAGAAAAACTGGGGCAATGTGGAAAAACGAAACCGAGTTAATGTTTCCATGCATTCTTGATCGGCAATTAAGCGCTCAATAGCTGGCCGAATTTCATCATCGTTATAAGGGCGGATATCATCAAAACTATTCATTATTATTTTTATCATTTTTGTGGGTTTGAAATCAGGTATTAAAGTATACAGCAGCTAACGGATACTTTTTATGTCGGTGTAAACTGGCATTTTATGCGTTGCGGTGACCTGAAAACCAAGGTACATCGTAAGCACATTTATCGACTAGATGAGCAACATCTAGCACCAAGGTAAATAACGCCATTCTAACCAACACACCATTGTCTGCTTGACGAAAGATCGCAAGATTAGGGTTGCCATCTAAATCACTATCCAACTCGTTAGCCTCAGCACGAGAATCTCGTGGTAAAGGGTGCATAATAACGGTATTTGGCTCGCAAAATTGTGTATAAATAGATTGATTTAAACGAAAACGACCGCGATATAAATCCGCTTCCTCTTTAGTCTGAAAACGCTCTTCTTGAATACGTGTTGAATACGCAATATCGACCTGTGAAATACTCGCCGTGAGCTCTTCCGATATCACAACGGTATGCCCTGCTACGCGTAATGCTTCAACCAAGTAATCAGGCATTGCTAGCTCGGTTGGAGATACTAAGCTCACATGAACATTATTATATAAGCAAAGCAACTGACATAAAGAATGTACGGTACGTCCATGCTTTAAATCACCAATCATAGCGATGCGTAAACCATCAATACTTCGACCTTTTGAAACTAGCTCGTTACGAATGGTGTAAAGATCTAATAAGGCCTGGGTTGGATGCTCATTAGCACCATCACCACCATTAATCACTGGTACACGACTCGCTTTGGCAAATTCTGTAACTGAACCTTCTTGCGGGTGGCGCATGCAAATAACATCACTATAGCCGGACAGCACACGGGCGGTATCGTACAAAGATTCACCTTTTGATAAGGCTGAACTCTCAAAACCGGTAGTTTCACGCACTGCACCACCCAACAAATTAAACGCGCTGCCAAAACTCACGCGAGTTCTTGTGCTTGCCTCGAAAAACATATTCCCCAGAATGGCACCATCAAGTACACGTGTTGCTCGCAGACGTTGGGCATAGGGCTTCATAGAGTCGGCTACCGAAAAGACTCTATCTATATCACCCCGTTCAAACTGTTGGATGGAGAGGATATTGGCGCCGGTAAAATTCATACAAGTCTCGTCTAATCAATAGGTTCTGTAACGTATAAAGTAGCTTTGAAGACGTACTTCATCTACAGCCGCATTGTAACGGCATTTGTTGTTTTATACATGTGATTTACGGCATGTGATTTGGCATATCCATATCAGAGAGTATGCTGTCGCCATAATCTAGTAAGTCTTGCACTATTTGCTGGTTAACCGTTGAATCTTCACTATACGCCGATAGGCGTTCGAAATAGCTCTCTAAGGTAATGCTCGCTCCGACGCTATCATCGGTTAAGCGCAGGTATCGCCATTCTTGCCACTGCTTTTTTTCGGCTGCTGTTAAGGTATCGATGTAATGCTTAGCACGATAACGAAACAACAGCGCCTGCAAACGCTTATCTTTTAACTGCGCCGCATAGTGCGCTAAGGTTTCAGGTTCTGCTCCACGAATCGCTACCATTAGCTGTTTGTCATGAGAGTTAATAAACCCATCATAAAGCTGTTGCTCGGGGTCGGTTTTGGGTGCAAATGAATGATTAGAGAATACTGCCTGTACTTTATCCCCTATGTCGGCATGTCGTAACTGCTGCCAATGTTTTTCACATTGCGCTTTATCTACCCCTAATCGCTGCGCCGAAATATCATCCAATAATTTTACCGTAGCAACCATCGGCGATTTATTTAAGTGAATTTCTTTGAGAGGAATACGACTAAGGCCCTCGGGAAGATCTGCTTGTTTAACGTATAGACGTTCAGCAATTTCTTCGGCAGAGAGTTGTAACAACGGTGTAGGGTCTTCTGACAAGTCATACGCGATGATGCTATTTTTATTGCTGGGGTGCTCTACTAATGGCGCAATTAACCCCGCACAACCGCGGGATACCGGAAAGCGCGACGATATATGTAATATGGGTTTTCGCTGAGCAACATCTATTAACGACTTAACCTTATGCTTGTCTCGCAGGCTATAAGCATAATAATATAATTCAGGCTGGCGCTGTTTAATAAGTTTAGCTAAAGCGATCGTAGCATACACATCTGAAAGTGCATCATGAGCCGCATCGTGCAATAAGCCGTTGACTTTACTGAGCATTTCCAATTTAAAGCTCACCGCATCCGTATCGTTAACTGGCCACTGCAATGTGTCTGGGCGCAAGGCATAACATAAACGTACCACATCAATAATATCCCAACGCGAATTACCATTTTGCCATTCACGCTCATAGGGATCATAGAAGTTACGATACAAACCATAGCGAGTCATTTCATCATCAAAACGAATACTGTTATAACCCACACCACACGTTTTTGCCTGCACTAGCTCTTGATAGATTTTTTCAAAGAAGACGGGTTCTGCAAGGCCTTCTGCAAGTGCTTTTTGTGGCGTAATACCGGTTAACAAACATGCCTCTGGGTGAGGCAAGCAGTCGCTACTAGGGCGACAATAAATAACTAAAGGCTCACCGATAATATTGAGGTCTTCATCAG
>JBLHVX010000099.1:0-6583 GCA_047628835.1 Granulosicoccus sp. | reverse complement strand
TGATGGTATTCTGCAAACGCAACCCGTTCGCACTCGAATTGTACGCACAGAATTGAGACCATTTTTAGCAGAGCAAGTTGGTAAGTCTCTTGTTCAATGCAGGAGGCGAGCAAGCCTACCACTTCATGATAAAAATCATCATTGCCGCCACTATAGTGATGTGCTAAATCCAACCATCGAGTACTGTGTTTTAGGCTATGAATAACCGCTTTGTGTTTTGTTCTCGGCAGTGCTTTTACCTTAATAACAAGCGCGCCATGCAGGCCTGAGCCACTAGGTATGGGATATGAAAAAAAATCGCATGCAATCCCATTTTGTTGGAATTGATCAAAGGGAATGCATATAGGTTGAGGTTTATTACAGGTTCGCTCAGCCAATTTAATTAATATGTTATCGGTTACGGTATCCATTGGCCATTTTGCCATCACAGCTATCTTGCTCTTTTTCTTATCCGGCAAAACGAATATTGCAGAATCAATACCGGGGATAAATCGGCAAGAGATAGTAAGCCACTCATATGCAATCTGTTTATTCATTGCTTACTAAGCTCTTATTGTTATTTTCCCCAGATAAATAATTCTCTAGTACATGGTTAGTCCATAATATACTCAATATTGGGTCCTCATGCGTAGCACTATTGCCGACAATAATTTTATCGATGTTGTTGGGCAAGTTTTTAAATATCGGGTTGGTGTTTTTGCTATTAATGATTAACTCATTGTGTTGACCTATTTTAGGACTCAGGCAAATAGCATGAGTTAAGTGGATGACTTCAATAGCGGCCCTATAGTTTTTTTCAGCGTATTGGGGATGTAAGTGATGCCTTGCTACCTCTTGGTATAGCTCTGGAAGTTTCCAAAAGCGCATCATTTCAACTTCAGGCTGACAGTAATCAAAACCCGCTCTAATTCGTTCAAATTTATCTATTGAAGCATTTTTTAGGTGATATCCTTCAAGTGCTGAGGAGCAAGTTTTAGGTGTTTTGACAAACATGGCGGTATGGCTAACCTCATCAGTGATGCTTGAGGTCGTATCCGTCATCCACTGACGAATTTTAAGATATATCTCGGGTAAAGATATAAGCTCAGCGACGTGCTGAAGATAGGGTGCAATGTTACAAATAGCTGTAGAGCTCATGATTAGATGCTAAATTCCAGATACAACGCTATTGGTGAGCATTTAGTTACTAACAGTATAGCTACAATTGTGTATTTAGAAAGATCATCACTCCCCCATAAGATGCCACGGTCACTCATAGTTGTAGTTTTAGTGGACGCGTATCGGCATTGAGTTGTGCAGGTGATTGTTAATCCCTATTCAGAAGAGGAGGGTCATTGACATATATGGACGCCCCAAACAAATTACCCAGAACAACTTATTTACATCTTAAGTAAGCGAGAGAGCTGCCTAGTTAGCGCATATTTTATTCGGTAAAGGTAAATGAAAAGTTTGGTTTTAGTGGTTTACTGAGTCCCACAATGCTTTGACCACAGGATTTTGTAAGCGCTTCTTTTGAGCGCATAAACCAACATCAATAGGAGCAAGTTGAGGTTTGTGACTGACTTCTTTTACTTGCTTGGCTAGGGGGCTATTGTCTAAAACAATTTTAGGTACCACACCAATACCGAACCCCAAGCTGACCAAGCTGACGATGGCTTCATTGCCAGATACTTGGGCATAAATAGTGGGCTTAATATTCTTCTGTTGAAACCATGTGTCGACCCGTTTTCTTACTAAGCCTTTTTCGGACAAAATAAGTGGAGCAACGCCCCATGCATTTTTTCTATTTTCGTCCAGCGGAGCAATCATCACAAGAGGAGAGGTGGCGATACGCTTAAAGTCTAGTTTACTGGGTAATTTATCTGGGCGTGCACCGATAGCCAGATCATCGTCGTCTTCTAAAATGTTCTTTATGGCATCTTCAGAGTCACCTGTACGTAAGGTAATCGCAATCTTAGGGTGTGCTTTACGGAAGTCGCTAAGTATTGTGTGCAGAAAACTATAGCTGGCGGTAACAGAGCAATAGATACTGATCTCGCCTTGCAGTTCTTGTGTTTCTTCCATCAATGATTGTTTAAATCCTTGCCATAGACCGAGAGATTGTTTGGCGTAGGTTTGAAATAAACGACCTTCTTTGGTGAGCTTAACGGAACGGTTATCGCGTTCGAACAAGGCAGAGCCTAATGTTTCTTCCAGTTGCTGAATATTACGAGTTAATGCCGACGGACTAATATGCATTGCCTGGCTGGTGCGACCAAAATGTAAGGTGTCACATAGATGTAAGAAGAGTTGTAAAGATCTAGTGTCCATATTTAGCTATATTTATATTGTTTGTGGTGAAATACTGGTTCTTCAAATATACCATTTAATGCAATGTTAAATATAGCGTCATTTTAGGGGCGCCTCAAATTAGGGGAACTTCTCAGAGGGGCTTCTTCGAGACACTTCAAAAATCGAGGCCAATAAAAAGCCGCTATCAAGGATAACGGCTTTTAGGGTCGGTTAGAATATTGAATTAATTAAACGTTTCTAGTAGCTCATCAATAGCAGCATGGCCTTTGTTGAAGTGATTGTTTAGTTCTCTAAGCATCTCATTCATTTGCTCTTTGCAGTGTGCTTCTAGGCCTTTTTCTCCATCCATTTTATTAAAATTTGCGGCTAGGTTTTCTCCGCCTTTCAGCATTTTTGCAGCGGCGCAGATAGCTGCTCCAGCGCTTACTGAACGATAAAGATCTTCTGTTATAAAGTCTTTTGCTACGGCGTCTTGTAGCTTGCGGGATTCTTTGAATTTACGCAGACGGTATTTTAAGCGAGGGTTGGCTAAGTCAAGGAGATCATCTTCTAGTTGGTTTACTTCGGCAGAGCTCATAAAACGCCGTAATGTAGCACGTAGTTCTTTACCTAATTCAATAGTGCTTTCTAGTGAAGGCTTTCTGTCTTCGTGCTCCATCAAAAACTCACCAAGAGGGTAAAGCTTGGCGGCAGATAAAAAAATTGGCCAGCGTAAGCAGCGGCGAACCTTTTTTGGCATTAGCCAGTCGGCAATATTTCTAAAATAGGTGTTAATGCGATCGTAGGCATCAGCGTTAGCGGAAATGCCGGGTCCAGCACCTGAAGCGATTAGGTTGACATTGATAAAGTGATGCCAAGTAGCGTCGACCGCTATGCGACCTACGCAATCTTCAGTTTCGTGTCCATCGTAAGCGCCAATAGCGCCAAATGATCTTGGAGCACTAATGGCCGCTTTGCCAGGAAAGGCACCGCCATAGCTCATGGATAAGGCAACCAGTTCTGGCGCTACATCTCCGCCGACGCTATCCTTTGGCCAAATAGCGGGATCTGCAACACTGGCAGGCACGATACATTCACTTTCGTGAGGGTGATCTGGTAGTACTTCAATAATATTTTTAGTGGGATGTTGTAATAAAAAGTGTGGCTCCGAAGCGACAGCTCCACCGTTAGTGGTGTAATAAGCTGGATAAATTTTCTGTGCAATAGCGTCAGATTGGTCACCGAACTCAAAGCTATTGTTGGTGCCGGGATCATTGGTCGATATTCGATCTGTCCCGCCAGCTGATGGTCCTGTCCAGCGGCGCATTTCACTCACACGTTTAATGCTGCCACATAAGTATTTTCCTAAGTTAGCGTGATCACCAGTGGCGAATACACCGCCGCCAGCATCCATAAAGGTTTCAATAACTGCAATTTCTGCAGCAGGTAATGAGCCACCACCGTAGCTACCAAATAAAAACAGTACATCATATTTGCTTTTGGAGAATGAGGTGGATGTGAATGTGAAGCTGGGGTGGTCTGCGGTGCCAGCAGTGCGTAACGCTGTTTTGACAATGGGGGTTATTCCGTGGATGGTCGATGCTTTTAGTGTATCGACAAAATCCGTCAGGCCAAAGTCTGTAGCGGTAAAGCTTAAACCATCAGTCATTACCAGAATTTTAGGTGTGCATTCTTTAAAAAGACTTATGATGTTGATGTCAATAACGGGGAAGCCGCGAGTGAAAATCGTATTAGGGGAGATTTGAGTAAAATCATTCATAACATATATCCTTATGTTCCATGTTTGTAAAAAGAGTATTTATTTAAAAATAAACTGATCTATTCTAGATCGAGGAAAAGGTTACATCTCTTTTTTTTAGGTGCAACGTAACTGCGGTCAAATGCGACACGGCTAAATAGTTTATTTTGAAATAATAAATTATTTTCTTTTAACCTGCTGTTATAACAGCAGTGTTGCAATTTCAGGAATGCTGTTTTCTAAATATATCATTTTACGCAATAGTCGATATTCCCTATACTGCAGGCACATTTATTATTAATGGGGGTGGGAGTCAGCTCTGCTTCCGTGATTTCAACTCACCTCATGTCAGGGTAAAAGCGAATGAAAGTGTTTTACGATAAAGATTGCGATATTTCAATCATCAAAGGCAAAAAAGTGTCTGTCATCGGTTATGGTTCTCAGGGTCATGCACACGCATGTAACTTGCTGGATTCTGGTGTTGATGTGACGGTGGGTTTGCGCGCCAACTCTTCTTCTATTGCTAAGGCTAAAGCGCATGGTTTAAAAGTCGCTGAAGTTGCTGCTGCAGTTGTGTCTGCAGATGTTGTTATGATCTTAACGCCTGATGAGTTTCAAGGTCAGCTATACAGAGAAGAAATCGAACCAAACATCAAGCAGGGCGCTACTATAGCGTTTGCTCACGGTTTTGCGATTCACTATAACCAAGTGGTTCCCCGTGCAGACTTAGATGTCATCATGATTGCACCAAAAGCACCCGGACATACAGTGCGTAGCGAATTTGTTAATGGTCGTGGTATTCCAGATCTTATAGCTATATTCCAAGACGCATCAGGTTCTGCAAAAGAATTAGCGTTATCTTACGCATCAGGTGTAGGCGGTGGTCGTACCGCTATTATCGAAACAACCTTTAAAGACGAAACTGAAACTGACTTATTTGGTGAGCAAGCCGTACTTTGTGGTGGTGCAGTCGAGCTGGTTAAAGCTGGTTTTGATACTTTGGTTGAAGGTGGTTACGCGCCAGAACTGGCTTACTTCGAATGCCTACATGAATTGAAGTTAGTCGTCGATCTAATGTACCAAGGTGGTATTGCTGATATGAACTACTCAATTTCTAATAATGCTGAGTATGGCGAATATATAACTGGCCCAGAAGTGATTAACGCAGAATCGCGTGCGGCTATGAAAAATGCATTAACACGTATTCAAAACGGTGAATATGCGAAAATGTTCATCACTGAAGGCGCTGCTAACTATCCATCAATGACAGCGCACCGTCGTAACAATGCAGCGCACGGTATTGAAAAAGTGGGTGCTGAGCTGCGTGAAATGATGCCTTGGATTACGGCTGAAAAAATTATTGATAAAGACAAAAACTAAGGCCACTTTGTTTGTTGGTTGAAAAACCGTAAGTCGTTCGCTGCTACCGGTTTTTTACGTTTAGATATTCGCTTTTTTATATGCCTTGTTTGGGCTATTATTTACTCCGTATTAGTGTAGAAAAAACATTGTAGGTGGCATGTGTTGCCGTCTATTATCTATCCCCCTCAATAATCAAATCAATAATAACTGTAATGGGGCCCGTGATGAAAATTAGTCAAGCAAGTGAGCAAACAGGGTTGAGTGCTCATACATTGCGTTACTATGAAAAGCTGGGCTTTGTTGAGCCGAGAAAAGACTCTATAGGCTATCGTGACTACAGTAGTCATGATGTTGACTTGCTGAATTGGATCGCTTGTTTAAAAAAGTCGGGGATGACGTTGGAATCAATTAAACATTACGTCCATATTGCTCGTTCTGCCAATCACACTGAGCAGGCCGCGTTGCTTAATGTGCATTTAGAGAAATTGTATCAACAGCAAAAAGATGTAGAGCATTATATTCAGGTAACCAAGGATAAAATCCGCACCCTTCACTCCTAAGTCCGACAGGCTCCTAGTATCTGTGCATCAATATTTTGTTGTATACATAGGGCGTTAATTAACACTATGAATTATTTCTCTATGCATTAAAAAAACGCTTGCCTTAGAGTATGCTCAAAGGTTCTATCATAGCTATATCACATTACGTAATTCTACGATTACAAACTAATAGGATATAGATCATGAGAAATATAGAAGTAGCAATTGTTAATGCCTTTATTGATGGCGACCAAGGTGGCAATGCGGCCGGTGTCGTATTGAATGCAGATAATTTAAGCCACGAAGATAAGTTATCTGTCGCCCAGCAAGTAGGTTTGTCTGAAACGGCGTTTGTCTCGGCCTCAAATATTGCTGAATTCACCCTCGATTTTTATACCCCCACACGACGGATCGCCCACTGTGGGCATGCGACCATAGCGACGTTCAGTTACCTTTCGCAGCAGGGGCTTGTAGGAGCTGGTTTAGGGTTTACCGGGCGTTCTTCTAAGCAAACGGTTGACGGGCCGCGCGAAATTGTTATTCAAAAAAATCAAGCGTATATGGAGCAGTCTGCCCCGCACTATGACAGTGTCACTGATGATGAAACGGCGATTTTATGCTCGCTCGGGTTAACCGCGGAGCAGTTGATTGC
>JBLHVX010000098.1:0-6632 GCA_047628835.1 Granulosicoccus sp. | reverse complement strand
ACTGATCTTGCTTCATTTTTTTCGCCAACTGATAAGCCATAAAACCCATGACGGATATTCCAGCCAGCAACACCAGCCATAACAGAATCGTTAACCACGGTATTTTTTCTGCATCTACTTGCGTTTTCATTGCTTTAGCGCTATCAATGGTACTGGGTGTAGATATTCGCGTTATATCAACACGCTCTGGCTGTACCCGTTCGTTTTGGCTTGTAGGGCGCAGCACATCAAAAGGAAATGCAACAGCATCCACCCTGTTATTAATATCACTCTTATTCTCACGCCCAACTAACAAGGTAAAGGGTGGCTCGCCTTGGGCAAGAAAAACAAGTTTATCTGCCTGCCAACCGAAATCAATAATCGGTAACTGGTTTTCATTAAGCGATGCAGGCTGATCAAACATCATCAACCAATGACGGCTATCTTCTCTAGGAAAAGAAATGATTGTGGCTTCGGGTGCTGCTGTATGTTCTTGGGAAAAATGCGGTGAAAACTGACTAACATGATGCCATTGCGGCACGCCTTTCAAAAGTCCATTATCATCTGCACGCGGCTGAAAAACCTGTTTAACTACACGTTTTAATTTCTTTTTACCTTCCCGTCTCAATGACTGCTTAGTGCTACTCATTGACAAGCGTGTATCTGCGAACAAACGTCCCTGATAATACACAATATCTTTAGCTGGACTCATACGCATCGATGATACTGGTAAGTAGCTTGGCAACGCTGCCACCCACACCGGATTTTTTTCATCCACTAACTGCAACATTGCCCGCTGCCATTGCAAGGTAGACGCAGCGGTCTTTATAGATTCATATTTAGTTGTCACGCTGGAAATATTTTTTGTTACGTTTTTTAAATTACTCAATACTGCTATGCGTAAATATTTTCCTCTCACATTTCGGTGAACAACAATCCGACCATCACGTAGTTTTTCTACGCCATTATCCACAAAAACAATTTTTTTCGGTGACGCTACCGTCGTCCAGGTTGTTAAATCATTACTCCGTTCTACAACAACCGTAGCAGCAATAGCGGGTGCGTTTACATCCATATTGATACGTAATTCACGTAGCACATCATCTTCTGACACATCGACTAATATCGCGCTATAGAAGGTATTTTTAATATTCCACTCTCTACTACTATCACGTTGTGCTGATACGCCTGCCAATGTTGATAAACGGCGAATTTGATCTTTAGTTTTAAATGCCGTTAACTCTGGTTCTTGATAAAAAGGCAGTGTTTTTTCTATCTGCTCTTTACTCTCCACATCTTGAGAAAAACGAGTGAACGGCACAGGCTGATTAAGGCTATTAACCAATTTAACATCACGAAACCCGCTTTGTTTCATACACGCGTAAACCTCAGCTGACAGCGTAAAAACTCGCAGAGATGCCTCGCCGTCACTCAGAGAAAAACGGCATTCGAAATCATCTTCTCCTGCACTTTCTCCTGCACTTTTTCCTGCACTGTCGCCTGTATTGACAGCTGTATTTGCTATTGCACTCGTCATGTAAAACAGACACAGTAATAAGCATAACGGGACTTCTAAAAAAACCTTAACTCGCATGCGATTCACCCTCTTCTGTCGATACATTTACCGACGTATTTCCCGAAGTATTTACCGAAGCATTTACCGAGTTTTCATCTACCGCATGCTTGGGCGGGATAGGAGAAAAATAACCCACTAAGGTTAACAACACACCCACACCCGTAAACGAAACAATTCGCTCAATGGTTTCTTGAGCAGACAAGTCAACCACAAAGAGTTTTACCACCACCAATCCCAACAAACTCGCACCATATACCCATAACTTTCGATGTTGTTTTTGGGTGGCATAAAAGGTAATACCTAGACCGCAGATTGCCCAAAACAATGACAGCACTGTTTGCGAAATATCGGCAATAACAATCTCCGGCATCGCCCATGCGACTCCACCCCAGTGATGCACCGCTCTTAATAGATCTACATTCATCCATAGAAACACAAAACCGCCGAGCATTAGTAACGCTTTGCTAGAAGACTGATTATTAATTAAGAACGGTAATGACATCTTATCAAACAGTTGAGTCTTCCATAGCAAGCACCCGACAAAAATAATCAACTGCATAATATCGATAGGGTTCACTAACGGGATCCACGGTAAAGGCGCGCTCGCGCCTGACGACAATAGCTGTAACCCCGACCACAATATTAAAAAGCACAGTAGCGGCTTAACGGCATAATGTAAGTAACTTTCATTATGTGCACTAAAAGGCCAACGAGATGATTTAACGATGATCGCCAGACACGCTAACGAGGCCACCGGTAACCATGCCATATGCCATGCACTTTTCATCACATAAAAATCTAGGATATGCCACGACGCCTCCCACGTAATCAATATAACGAGTAATAAAGCACTCGTACCGTGAAAGAATTCAGGTAAGTAGCCAACAGAGTTAGATGGCGTGTTTATATCCTCGCCATTGACCTTGCTCTCTTGCTTATCATCAGACTGCTCATGTTTTTTATCATAAGCATAGTACGACAAAAATAATATCGTAAACGCTAAGGGCCACAATATATAGCCAAGTTCGATAGGCACTTCAATGGCAACATTAAAGCCTTGCAGCACAAAAGGATCAAAATTATTATCGATCAACTTAATCCCAGCAACCATTAACATTACCGGCAACAAAGCCAAAGACACTACACCCATAGCATCCCAATCAAACTTCACCCACAAATAACAACACAAACCACACAATATGCTAGCGCCCAACAGCAGTGGCCAGAGGCCTAACCAAAATAACAGCAGACCAATTAATAAGGCACCCGCATAATGTAGATAGTTCGTGTATTTACCCAGTACCGATGGGTTTTGGTAAAGCAAATAGAAGTAAACCACAAACGCAAATGGCCACAAAACAAAGCCAGAAGGAAAAGGCCAGTGTATATCAGAGGCTATGCTAGAGAGTGCCACAAGATTACCGTCAATCACCACAGCACCTATGCTACAAATGACTAAGACAGGTAGAAAGCCTAAGGCGCACGTACTTATTTGAGGCCAATTCATGCGGTGCCCAAGTTGGTGGAAAGCAACACTGAGTAATGAATAACCCAGCAGCAGCAGCCACAAGCCTTCCCACAACAACAAGCCAATAATCAGAGCCGATATAAGCACATATAAAACGAATACTAACCGATGCTGAATCGTTTTAATTGCTTGTTTTAGCGCATAAAAATAACCCACGATAGATAAGGGCCACACAATATAGCCAACATGTTGCGCTAGTTGAGATTGATAAGTAAAGGTCAATAATACCGCAATCATTAACGGCACAATCATCGCAAGACTCACCCAGTGCCCTTGCTGCCATTGAAAATATTTTGCCGACTGCGCATACACCAATGCACAACACAGGCTCACCAACGCCAATAAATTACCGTGGGTCACCCACAAATCAAATATGCCTATCTGGAACTCAAAGCCGATAAATAAAATCGCTAAGCCATAGACCAACAAGCCGTTAGCAATGCGCGTTTCTATGGGTGATCGCCCACTAAAATCACGAGACAGCAAACCACAGGCAAGGCTTGCCGCAATAGCGATAATAACGCTACCAATAAAGGCGCTATTAGCGAACGCATACTGGAACAGACTATTGATGCCTGTGTTGATGCCTGTGTTACCGTCATTTGAATAGCCCGTTGCTGCCCACAACTCAAAGGTCAACTCATAGTTCAGCATTACCCCAGCAGCCACAATAAGCATGGAGCCAAACAACCGCCGATATTTTTGCTGTTGACGAATACTGATCCAAATAATACCCGCCCCTTCTATCGCCCAACTAGCTCCGGTTAAGGTGCCGTCAATCGCAAACGGTATTGCCAACGTTGCAAAGATAACCCCTAAAGATAAAAACGTTTCACTCAATAAACGTAAGCGTTCGCCATACTTATTCCATAAACAAGTCGCGAGAGAGAGGTAAAAAACAGCTAAACAAAAAGCACTGATCGCAACCCCGTATTCAAAATCCCCAACCATTGCACTTTGTAAACCAAATGCTAATATCGGCGTACCAAAAATTAGCGAGCTATCCACATAATCGGTAAAAGAAGGCGTGCGTTTAAGTGCATACAACACCCCAATCGCTACATACATTAAGAAGAAAATAATCAGAAAAGGTTCAACCGTCGAAAAATTATCCGCTTGATAACTCGACAAGCCCCACAGTGAAGCAACCACGAAGGTAAATACAAAACCTACAAAGTTAAGTACACGCCACGACTTAGACCATGCCACCGCAAATACACCTAGGTTTAACAATGTGTAGTAACTAAATAAGCCAATGTAGTTATTACTGCCACTCGACGTCAAAATCGGCGCAAGAAAACCACCCACAGTCGCAAATAACGCTAACTGTTTAGAGTCTTGATACACCGCTAACATCGTCGCCAACACAACTGTCGTAGCCAGTAATACAAACGCCAACAACGATGGAATAACACTATACAAACTAAAGCCCGCAAAAATCGTTAAGTACAGCAACCCAATACCGCCACCCTGTACGACCAAAGCAAAACTCGCGCGTTTATTACGCTGCTGCCACCCCCACCAAAGCAAGCCTATCGCGGCAGAAGCCACCGCCGCTAAACGTATCTCGATAGGGATTAAATTCTCACCAATGGCATAACGAAGGAGAAAGGTCATCCCCATAAATAAAATAATAATGCCCGCACGCACAAACACATTGCCGTCGGTTAACCAATGCCAAGCGGTATCTATCGCCTTACGTACCATTCTTTCAATGGTAGCCTCAACACTCGAAGTGAGAGGTTCTACTGGCGTAGCCGACGACGGGCTTACCGCTTGAGAGGCCTCCACATCACCCTTCATATATACATCTTTATCTATAACCGCACTGTCAATAACATCAGCAGCTGCAACAACAGGTGCGACGATATTCTCTATGTCTATATTGTCATCTACGCGCCCTTCTGTCGGCTCCGTCGATACCGCCTGCTTCAGGGTGCTGACTTGCACATCATCCGCCACCAATAACGTCTCTGTATTATCAGTAGTGTGAACACCCTCTAGTAATGGCTCTTCTCCAGCGTCTGCCGTATGCTTCGCTGTCTCATCGACATCATTTCTACGAGCAAACAACGTGGCTGTACGTAACGTAGAGAGATTACTCTCCAAGATCCCAACTTTTGTAATCAGCGCTTTATATTGCCCAACAAAATACCAAGCAACGCCCAACAAGCTAGACAACACTAGCCCTATAGAGAAATCTCTAGACATAATAAATAAGGCAAAAAAACCTAAAACGATGAAAAAGGCAGGTAACATGAAGATATATCCTTATTTGGTATTAGCTGTGCGATTTGACCTTATTACACAGTATTATTATTTTTTATAGTGACAGTATAAAGACTTTTTTAGCATTTTAAAAAAGACCAGTAAAACCAACAAGCAGTCAGCCTGCCCCTATCACATCCCTAATAAATAGCGCAGTAATGTTTAATGATGGGACACTATATTTTTAAAGCTTAATAGACACATATGGATGACACTTTAGCGAGCGACGAGGTCGTATACGATGACTTCTAATTTAGCTTCATTGCCTGACACCCGTCAATAGGAAACATCTAGCAAAGAAAGTTAAGCACTTACTTTGCTAGATCACAATCATTTATAGAAACACTCTTTTTAATTAAACCATATATTTATTAAGAAATTTAATAATGCTGCCATACCATGCTTCTGCATTTTTAGGCTTGCGTATACCGTGTCCCTCATTGGAGAAAACAATAAGCTCTGCTTCATTCCCATGATAAAGCAATGATTCGAACAGCGCTAAGCTTTGATCAATAGGCACACGAAAATCTTTTTCGCCATGAACTATTAACGTCGGGGATGTCCAGTTAGCAATTTTTCGATGAGGGGAATATTTATCACTATCGCTAAGATTATTAAAAGGGTGTTCGGCCATATTTAACAGCCGGTGCCAGTATTCAGGGAAGTCAGTGGCGCTACAAAATGATGATAAGGAAAAAATGCCTGCTTGGGTAACCAGGCATTTAAATCGGGTGTGATTAACGCCTATCCAATTCGTCATATATCCGCCGAAAGAACAGCCAAACACTGCCATCTTACCCTCATCTACACATTCTAATGCTGAAACCTTATCAACAACAGCCATAATATCTGTATAGCATTTTTCTCCCCAAACATTACCCCTGATATCCTCAACAAATGCCTGACCAAAGCCTGTAGATCCTCTAGGGTGCACGAGAACAGAGGCATAACCTTGTGTTGCCATAATAAGAGGGTTCAACTTCCAATGCCATTCATCACTCCAAGAATAAATTGGACCTCCATGAATCCAAAAAACAGTCGGCAATGATGCATTAGCACCCTCAGGCTTAATGAGAAAACTATGCACTGGTGTCCCGTCACTCGCTTCAGTGTAAATATTTTCTACCAATATATCGGTATTAATTTCGTCTTTGTTAATACCCGATAAACAAGACAATATAGTAGGCCTGGAGTCAGGCCATACTTCTATTAAAAAAGGTTCCGGTGGATGTATAAACGAAGACCATATACCAACCAAACCTATATTATCTATAACATGAA
>JBLHVX010000097.1:0-6778 GCA_047628835.1 Granulosicoccus sp. | reverse complement strand
ACCTGAAGCGCTTAAGTTAGAAACGGCGGCCTTTATTGCTATGACGCAAACCCCTGTGGCGCTAGCGTTAATAGGTATCTTCTTAAGTGATCAATTTATTACCAAAAAAGCCAAGTCTTTGGCTAAAAAAGCAAAGCAACCCATTACTAAGGCAGCTGTCTTGGGCGCAGGTATTATGGGCGGCGGGATAGCCTATCAATCGGCACTTAAAAATATACCGATCAAAATGAAAGATATTCAGCAATCAGGTATCGACTTAGGTCTGTCTGAAGCGAATCAATTGTTAGTGAAGCGGGTTGATCGCGGGCGTTTATCGAGTAAGGCGATGGGAGAGACTCTTAATCGAATCGAGGCGACGCTGCAATACGATGGTTTTGATCAGGTAGATGTAGTGGTAGAAGCCGTCGTTGAAAACCCTGCTATTAAGCGTGCAGTACTTGCCGAGGCTGAGCAGCATGTTGGCCTCGATACTGTTATAGCCTCCAATACATCGACCATATGTATAGATCATTTGGCGAGCGCTTTAGTGCGGCCAGAAAATTTCTGTGGCATGCATTTCTTCAATCCTGTCCACGCCATGCCTTTAGTAGAAGTGATTCGTGGCAGTCAAACCTCTGACAATACGATAGCGACGGTAGTGGCGTATGCAACGGCCATGGGGAAAAAAGCCATTGTCGTGGGTGATTGCCCCGGCTTTCTAGTTAATCGGGTGTTGTTTCCTTATCTGGCGGCGTTTTTAATGTTAGTGCGCGACGGAGTCAATTTTCAGCGTATTGATAAAGTCATGGAGAAGTGGGGATGGCCGATGGGTCCGGCGTATTTACTTGATGTGGTGGGTATAGATACCGCGGTACATGGCGCTGAAGTAATGGCAGAAGGCTTTCCTGATCGTATGTGTTACGACTTTGTTGCTGCGACCCAAGTGTTATTTGAGGCAAAACGCCTAGGACAAAAAACCAATCAGGGCTTTTATGACTATGCACTGGATAAGAAAGGTAAGTTAGTGAAGTCGCCGAGTGATGAAGCAATTTCCCTTATCGCGCCATGTGTTACTGCAACCGATACCGTAGAAAAAATGAGCGATGAGGGAATCGTTGATCGTATGATGTTGCCAATGGTGATAGAGCTAGCCCGTTGCTTAGAAGAAGGGGTTGTCGACTCTCCAGAAGAAGCGGACATGGCGTTAATTTATGGTTTAGGCTTTCCACCATTTGTGGGTGGTGCATTTAAGTGGGTAGATATAATTGGGATTAATTATATCCTGCAAGCATCTGAAAAATATACTTATTTAAGTGGTATATATGCCGTTACTAATGAGATGAAATCCCGTGCATCTCGACAGCACACCTATTACACAATACCCAGCAATGCGGGTGATGCTAGTCAGATACAGGGAGGAAATCGCTAATGGCCATGAATTCTACAGTAGAGACTCAAGACGTGGTGATTGTTGATTATGCGCGTACCGCGATGGGTCGCTCTAAGGGCGGCTGTTACCGTTATCGCCGAGCGGATGATATTAGTGCAGAGTTGATTAACGGTTTGTTGGCACGTAATAAAGCGCTAGACCCTAACGATATTGACGATCTATTGTGGGGCTGTGTGATGCAGCGTGGTGAGCAGGGGTTTAATGTCGCGCGTAATATTGTACTGCGCGCAGGCTTGCCGCATACCATACCAGCGCAAACGATTAACCGCCTATGCGGTTCTTCTATGTCGGCACTGCATATTGTAACGGCCAATATTAAAGCGGGCCTAGGTGATGTTTACTGCATTGGAGGCGTAGAACATATGGGCCATGTGGATATGAATAAGGAAATAGATCCTAATCCTTTATTGAGTCTGTCTGTGGCAAAAGCGGCCGGATCAATGGGTTTGACCGCAGAGTATCTCGCTATACAGTATCAGTTAGCACGGCAAGATATGGACGCCTTTGCGGTGCGGTCTCATCATCGTGCTGCACAGGCGACCGAAACCGGTAAGTTTCGGCGTGAAATCATCCCAATTATTGGCCATGATGCGCAGGGGGCAATGTGTCTCATTGAACATGATGAAACCATAAGGGCAGATACTACTCTTGAAGGCTTAGCGACCTTAAAGCCGGCATTTGACCCGAAAAACGGTACGATAACGGCAGGGACATCATCCCAGATCACCGATGGTGCGAGTGTAATGTTGGTGATGTCGGCTGCAAAAGCTTCTGCGCTAGGTTTAACGCCTATTGCGCGCATCGCTGCTTTGGGTATTGCTGGTGTTGACCCCTCTGTCATGGGTATTGGGCCTGTTCCCGCAAGCCAGAAAGCCTTGTCACGATTGGGTATGTCCATTCATGATATGCAGTCTATCGAGTTGAATGAAGCGTTTGCTGCGCAAAGCCTGGCGGTATTAAAAGAAATGGAGATTCTCGAGCATATGGACGATAGGGTGAACCTCTATGGTGGAGCTATTGCGTTGGGTCATCCTTTTGGTTGTTCGGGGACTCGAATTACCGGCACACTATTAAGCGTAATGAGTGAACGTGATGATCAATGGGGCTTGGCAACCATGTGTATCGGCTTGGGGCAGGGTATAGCAACGGTGATTGAACGCATATAATAAGTTTTGTAACTACTTAGCTCACAGTCAAAATCGCGCTGAACTACGTTAAAAAATGATTGTTTGCACTTGTAAGCTCACATTTTTCGCCTTGACAAGCACAGTTTTGACTACAATCTGAACGGTTGCAGGCAGTGCTGAGTGGTTGCTAAATTTTTTGATGAATTAATGCTCATAAAGCGAGTATTTATGAGCAAATAGGTAAAAAACGCATAAATCCCTCATCTTTTGTTGAACCCGTATCTGCTCTATGGCACAATGCCCATCGCTCGGATATGGAGCTTAACGAAATTTTTTTAATTGTTATTTAAATCAATAAGTTAGTGGTTTTTTGTGAATATTATGTATAATGCGCAAAAAACAATAAAGCCTGATGGATATAAGGCTGCAACAAAAAATCGACTATGATCTTTTGTTTTGAGATATGTCGCGGACGTGGTGAAATTGGTAGACACGCCAGATTTAGGTTCTGGTGCCGCAAGGTGTGAGAGTTCGAGTCTCTCCGTCCGCACCATTTATAAAGCAATAATTTACTTTGATCCTGTAATAGGTGCGCTGAAAGTAATGCGACTATTAAGAGATTACGGTGTAAAGAATAGTCAGTATAAGGTAAGCCAAATAGCTCCCTGTCCCACCCCAGCCCTGTAGTTGAGACAGGCTTCTACTCGTTTTATTCATTGATACATTCTTTTCCCGCTGATAAAAAGCAAATCTAATTATTTATAGAAATACTCCACCAAAGGCAAAGAGAGAAAATCATGCAAGTTTCTATTGAAACCACATCAGGTCTAGAAAGACGTTTAACTGTAGGTGTTCCCGCAGAGCAAATTGATAACCGTGCAGATGAGCGCTTAAAAGAAGCCGCTAAAACTATCCGTATCAATGGTTTTCGTAAAGGTAAAGCGCCTTTGAAAGTCATTAAGAAACAATACGGTGAAGATGTTCGTCAAGAAATATTAGGCGATGTGATCAATACTTCTTTACAGGCTGCTTTTGCACAAGAAAAAGTGCAGCCAGCTGGTCAGCCAAAAATTGAAATCACTCAGTTTGAGTCAGGTAAAGATCTGGAGTACGCTGCTGTCTTTGAAGTGTATCCAGAAATCACTTTAGCGTCGTTTGAAGATTTCAGCGTTGAAAAGCTAACAGCGGATATTACTGAAGATAATATCGACACTATGGTTGAGTCACTGCGTGATCAACAGGCAACACTCACCGTTGTTGAACGCGCAGCCGCCGATGGCGATAGCGTTAATCTAGATTACTTGGGTACTAAAGACGGCGAAGAATTTGCTGGCGGTAAAGCAGAAAAGCAAGACTTGGTATTAGGTTCTAGCTCAATGATCCCAGGTTTTGAAGAGGGAGTGCTGGGTCTTAGTGCCGGCGACCAAAAAACCTTATCGTTAAGCTTTCCTGATGATTACCACGCAGAAGAGCTAAAGGGCGCGGCGGTTGAGTTTTCGGTAACGGTTAATAGCGTATCAGAAAAAGTATTACCTGCTATTGATGCAGAGCTGTTGAAAAAATTCGGTGCAGAGCATGGCGATCTGACTAAGTTTCGCGAAGATATTAAGAAAAACATGGTGCGCGAATTAGCCACTTCGGTTAAAAACAAAATTAAAACATCAGTAATGGATCAGCTGATAGAAGCGAATAAAGTCGATATGCCAAGTGCATTGATTGCTTCAGAGACCGAAGCGCTTAGAAATCAGATGATGCAGCAGTTTGGTGGGATGCAGCAAAACAAAGATCTAGATCTTAAATCTTTATTGCCTGATGAGATGTTTAAAGAGCAAGCAGATCGTCGAGTGGGTTTGGGTTTGTTGTTAAGTGAAGTGGTTAAGGATAATAAACTGACAGTTGAGGCTGATAGAGTGACATCAACGATTGAAGAGTTGGCTGCCACTTATGATGACCCGCAAGAAGTGATTAACTATTACAATCAAAACCCACAATTGAAGTCCGGTATTGAATCGTCTGTTTTAGAAGATATGGTCGTTGATCTTATCTTAGAAAAAGCGACTATCACCGAGAAAACGGTTACTTACGAAGACGCTGTAAGCAAGGACAGCTAAGTAGTCATCGACTGCTTATTCATCTAATCGTTTATTGAGTAAGCAGTCGCTGTATAAAAATTACCCCATCCCTTGCGGGCTGTGGTAATCCCCCTCTTTTATTTGTCAGATGACTGGCAACTCTTGCAATCACGGGTTAAGCTAAATATAAAAGCAGTGGCGTCTGTTGGAGATGATCTATTTTCTATTCAACGACGTTATAAAAGATAACACTTGTTAAAACGGGAATTAAGTCAATATGGCCAACTTTCAAGCTCATGATGTAATGCAAGGTGGCATGTCTACAATGTCATCAACGATAGATGTGACTAATAGCGGCCTTGTCCCTATGGTGGTAGAGCAAACTGCACGCGGTGAGCGTTCTTACGATATTTACTCGCGCTTATTAAAAGAGAGAGTCATTTTTCTTGTAGGACAGGTTGAAGATCATATGGCCAACCTTGTGGTTGCCCAGTTGCTCTTCTTAGAAGCTGAAAACCCAGATAAAGATATTCATTTATATATTAACTCGCCGGGCGGATCTGTGACCGCAGGGATGTCTATTTATGACACTATGCAATTTATCAAGCCTGATGTAAGCACCATGTGTATTGGTCAGGCCTGTAGTATGGGCGCATTTTTGTTAAATGCTGGTGCACCAGGTAAGCGTTTCTGTTTGCCGAATGCACGCACTATGATCCATCAGCCAAGTGGTGGTGCACAGGGTCAAGCAACCGATATTTCGATTCAAGCAGAAGAAATATTAAAAATACGCCAACGCCTTAACGAAATTATGGCGAAGCATTCAGGGCGCGATGTAGAAGATGTTGCTCGCGATACTGAACGTGACCGTTTTATGAGTGCAGACGAGTCAAAGGCTTATGGCTTGATTGATGAAGTTTTAGAGTCGCGACTGAGTGACTAGTGTCATCAGTCAGAGCGTATACTCAGTTAATGCCTAGTTCCACTATATAAGTATTACGTAATAAGTATGTAGTGTTTCAGCAAACTCACACAACCAATTGATAGATTGATAGAAAGTAGGGTAATAAAATGGCCGATAACGGTAAAGACGGAAGTGATGACAGCGGTAAACTACTTTATTGCTCGTTTTGCGGAAAAAGTCAGCACGAAGTTCGCAAGCTAATTGCAGGCCCGTCAGTATTTATTTGCGATGAATGTGTCGACTTATGTAACGATATAATTCGCGAAGAGATCCAAGAAGGTACCTCCTCTGAGGCCGGCTCTGATAAGTTGCCAACGCCTAAAGAAATTACAGCCATTCTTGACGAGTATGTTATCGGTCAGTTCAGAGCTAAGAGAGTACTGTCTGTTGCCGTATATAACCATTATAAGCGTTTACGTTTTGGTGAGGCGGCAGGAAAAGATAAAGATACTGTTGAACTAGGTAAAAGTAATATTCTAATGGTGGGGCCAACCGGTAGTGGTAAAACATTATTGGCCGAAACCCTCGCGCGTTTATTGGATGTACCGTTTACTATCGCTGATGCGACTACATTAACCGAAGCAGGTTATGTAGGCGAAGATGTCGAAAACATCATCCAGAAATTATTGCAAAAATGTGATTATGATGTCGAAAAGGCACAGCAAGGCATTGTATATATTGATGAAATTGACAAGATTTCACGTAAAAGTGATAACCCGTCTATTACTCGCGATGTGTCTGGAGAAGGAGTTCAGCAAGCGTTGTTGAAGTTGATTGAAGGCACGGTTGCTTCAGTACCGCCACAAGGTGGCCGCAAGCATCCCCAGCAAGAATTCTTACAGGTTGACACCTCAAACATATTGTTCGTTTGTGGTGGCGCATTTGCTGGCCTAGATAAGGTTATTCGCGATCGCTCAGAGAAGGGTGGTATTGGGTTTGGTGCAGTAGTTAAGAGTAAAGATAAAGATAAAGGCATAGGTGAGGCACTCAAGAGTCTTGAGTCAGAAGATTTGGTGGCATACGGTTTGATTCCAGAATTTGTAGGCCGTTTACCCATGATCGCCACATTAGAAGAGCTGGACGAGCAAGCCTTAGTTCAAATTCTTACGGAGCCGAAAAACTCACTAACCAAGCAATACACTAAATTATTTGAAATGGAGGGTGTAGATATAGACTTCCGTGAAGA
>JBLHVX010000096.1:0-6894 GCA_047628835.1 Granulosicoccus sp. | reverse complement strand
TGCCAAGTACCTTATCCCATCGACAGCATATCTCATTTGCTTTATTCAGCGTTTTTATGCGCCGCACGCATTGAGTAAAGCGTTCACCAATTGCCTGTAATTCTTCAAAAAGCTCGGCAAACAATTATCGTGATAGCACGTCAAACCATTATCTGTATCCTCAAGAATCAACGGTAACTGCCTGTGCAGAGAAGTAACGCCTATAGGAATCACGATGCCGTATTCCGCCAATACCCCGCGCATCTGGTTCACCATGGCTTGGCGTTCTTTTTTAATACGCTCCCGTTGCCGATGAAAATTTTGCACATCTTGCTGTTCGATTGATTTAATCGGCACAAAGCGCATACTCGGACGCTGTGCCGCTTCGACAACGGCTCCAGCATCGTTATAATCGTTCTTGTTGCCTTTGACAGAGGGCTTAACGTACTGCTGTGCGATCAACTTAACCTCATGCCCGAATGTAATAAATTTCCTTGCCCAATGATTGGCGCCTCCGCAGGCTTCCATCACCACTAGGCAAGGTTCAAGCTGAGCAATGTACACCAGTAATTGCCTCCTCTTTAGCTGCTTCTTTTTAACAAACGTGCCCGCGCGATTGACGGTAAATAAGTGAAACTCTGTTTTTGCTACATATAACCCAATTGTAGTAATCTGCATAGTGACCCACTCCGCTTCTGTTAAATGGAATGATTGCGCTCCCATTTTGGCCCATTGCGAGGCCGTTAGGAAGTGGAGTGTGTCCACACCATTATCCGTGTAAATAAGAGTGGCTAAGGTGCAGAATATAAAGTGTTTTTTTGCTTTTTTCTGCAAATTCGTAGCCACACTACGGGTGTAGCCTAAAAAAGTGAAAACGCTTTAGATTCCGTATCTTAGACAGTCACAGTAGATTCAACTGCGGTATTTAGGTTTAACTAACCCTTCTCCTGTGACTAATCTAAACCTTGTCCATATTCTGTACATATTCTTGCGCTATTTAACAAAAACTGCTAAACCTTAAGTAGCCATGCGAAGAAATAATGCTTTTATAGATTTGTACTATTTATGAACTTAAGGTATAGCCCTGTGAAGACGCCAGTATCAGAGATCAACGGTGGAGGCCGAAATATTCATGAAGATTAAAACAAAATTAATTGCTGGCACACTTCTGCTTGCTTTTTCTTCGGTGGGTATCGTTAGTGTAGTGGCTAATTACATTGCGCAGACCAATACTAATAAAGCGATGACTGCCTTAGCAAAGGATAAATTATCGTCGACACTAGAATCGAAAAAATCTCATGTTGAACAGTATTTGACCAATTTAAGGAATCAAATACGCCTAATGGCGTTGGAATACAATACAGATTCGGCAAATTACCATTTTTCTGCGACCTTTAGTGAGTTTATTGTTGCTGCCGGATTGAAACCAGAAATGAAAGAAGCCGTTATAGATTATTATAAACATAATTTCTTAGAGCCGTACGCAGAAAAAAATACATCAGAAGGTGTACCTCCAGATGACTACTTCAAAGGCTTCACGGAAAACCATTGGTTATTACATTATCATTATATAGCGGCTAACCCTAATGCTGTTGGTGAAAAGTATAAAATGGATGCGCCTCTTAATGAGTTTTCTGCTTTCAGTGCAGGGCATAAGGGTTACCATGAAGTGTTTCGCAATTATGCTGCGGAGCTTGGCTATGGCGATATCTATTTTATTGATGCAGAGGGGACGGTGACCTACTCGTTGCAAAAAGGATTTGAATTAGGCACATCTGTCGTTGACGGGCCATTTGCGGATTCAGGTTTAGCTAGAGCTTTTCAGGCAGCTTTAAAAGTGAAAAAAGGTGAGATTGTGGTTGAAGACTTTAGTCGCTATGATCCGCTATATGGTGCGCCAGCGGCATTTATGGCATCACCACTAGTTAAGTTTAGACGCGTAAGAGGGGTTTTTGTTGTCCAGCTACCTATTGATGTAATTGATTCCATTATGACCAATGAAGGACAGTGGGAAAAAGTGGGCTTAGGTGAAACCGGTGAAAATTACTTGGTGGGTCCAGATTATTCATTGCGAAATACCAGCAGACTGTACGCTGAGCAACCGGACAATTACTTTAAAAAGCTAGGTGTTTTCAGTAATGTTAACCCTCAGCCGGTAGATGATATTATTGCCAGTGGGACAAACATTGGCTTACAAAAAGTCGTTACGCCTTCTACAAAGGCTGCATTAGCAGGAGGTAGCGGTTATCAAATTTATGAAAGCTACGATGGACGCAAGGTGTTGTCGGCTTATTCGCCTATTAATGTAGAGGGTTTTGATTGGGCCATTGTCAGTGAAATTGATCATGATGAAGCTTTCCAAAGCGCTAAAGCATTATCTCAGCAACTGAATTCATCATTAGCCATTATCTCAGTTGTTGTTATGTTAGTGGCGATTGTTGTTGTTTTGCTGTTAGCCAATATTATTTTTAAACCCTTGAATATGATCACTCAGAGAATGAACGAAATTGCTACAGGTAATGGCAGCTTAAAGAGCCGGTTAGATGAATCAGGCGATAATGAAATATCTGAGTTTGCGACGAGTTTTAATCTATTTATTTCTAAATTAGATTACATCGTCGATCAGGTTGCGCAGACATCATCATTACTGCTTTCCCAAAGTTCAGATCTATTAGACCTATCAAAACAAGGGAAAAGCCAATCGTTGCAACAAAAAGATACCATCCAGAATGTGGTCGAATCGATCCATCAGATCACTTCAAATATCGATCAAAATAATGAGTATGCAGACTTAACCTCCGAAGCAGCGGTAGAAGCTAATAATAAAGCGAATGCAGGTAAGAAGGCAACGGATCAAGCGGTTATTTCTATTGAATCAATTGCTAATGAGGTGAATGCCACATCGATCGCCCTTAAAGGATTAGAAGATGACTCAAAAGATATCGCCGCAGTACTATCAATCATTGACGATATTTCCAATCAAACTAACCTGTTAGCACTCAATGCAGCTATTGAAGCTGCACGTGCGGGTGAGAACGGTCGTGGCTTTGCCGTTGTTGCCGATGAGGTAAGAAGTTTATCCCATCGTATTCAGACAGAGACGCATTCAATAGCAGAAACTATTAATAAGCTACAAGCAGGTACCGGCGATGCGGTTGCCACCATGAAACGTAGTGTTGAAAAAAGTAAAACCGGTGTAGAGCTGGCATCAGAGGCCGGTACTATTTTAGAACTGGTGGTTGATAGCAGCAGTCAAATTAATCAAATGAATGAGAAGATTGCGACGGCGACACAGAAACAAAAGGTGATCATTCATAATATCAATGAAAATATAGAGAGCGCAAGTGAAGTGACAGAAAAAACTCTCGAATCTTCACTCGCTATTGATGGTATCGGTAGTAAAATTTCGGGTTTAGCTGAGGAACTTCAGGGTCTTGTTTCGCAATTTGCACAAGATGACGTAAGTGTTGACGAAGAGGATATTGAAGAGATGAAGACAGAATAGTTTGAGATGAATAAATAATGATAGCTTCCAAAAAATATCCCGCTTAATAGCGGGTTTTTTTTTGGAAGAACATAATGTAGCATCGCATGTTAAATACTCATTAGTGCCCATCCATAAATGGCTCGTCGCAAGGGGAAATAAAAATAGTCATTCCTATTTAATGATGGGCGCTCACTTCTGTCCCGTTAACTGAATGTCGTCATGCCGGACTCGATCCGGTACTGTTTCGCCGCCGTCAATATGGCTTATAGTCAATTCTCATAAAGTTAACGGGACAGCAGTGATGGGCACTAATTAGTTTGGCCGTTAACGTATAGTGTCACGCTAAAAGTCCGGTAGAGAAGTTTTATCCCCGTGCTGCTAACCTTATTTATGCTGGAAAAGTTCAACACAGGAGCGGCGGTGCCATGTTTTTACAATGATTTCATATAAAGTGACGGGGCGGGCCCCTAGTGATTTAATAGTTTTCTGTTTTCTGTTTTCTTTGCCCAACGACTGCTAATGCAGCAACTCTATACGCTTCAGCTAAGGTGGGAAAGTTAAAGATACTTTCGACAAAAATATCGACATCGGCATTGGCTAGTAAAGCCATTTGACCAATATGAATTAATTCTGTTGCGCCTTCGCCAACAATCATAACACCGAGTAACTTTTTACCTTCGCCGTCACAGACAAGTTTTAACATGCCATCTTGAATACCGGAAATTTGCCCTCTAGCAATTTCTTCAAAAAAAGCTTTGCCTACCGTAATATCTTCATGTTTTTTTTTGGCTTGCTCTTCGCTAAGTCCTACAGCAGACAGCTCAGGGATACCATATATACCTGTAGGGATCGTTTTACTCATGTCACCGATCTCTGCACCATAAGCATTGCAAGACACGCGACGACCTTGTTCCATGGCCGTAGACGCTAAGGCCGGTGGGCCAATCACATCACCGGCTGCATAAATGTTGTCTACTGATGTTTGGAGCTTATCATTGACAGAAATAAGGCCTTGTTTATTCAATGAGATGCCGACATTACTAAGACGTAAACTACTGGTATTACCTACACGGCCGGCGGCACATAATAGTTTTTCACTAAAAAGTACTTCGCCGTTTTCATACTCAATGACGACTTGCGCACCATCCCAAAATACTTTGTTCACTACCGTATTGCCAACCCAAGTTCCGCCCATATCTTCAAAGGCATGGACAAATTTATCCGTTAAGTCGCTATCTAAAAACCCCAGCGGTTGGGGATATTTGTCTACCATTGTTACTCTTACCCCCAGTGCTTGAAAAATAGAGGCATATTCACTGGCAATCACGCCACCGCCTAATACCACTAAACTCTTGGGTAGATACAGCATAGATAAAATGGAATCACTATCATAGATATGTTCATGATCAATAGGAATGTTGTCAGGTGTTCTGGGGTATGAGCCGGTCGCGATCACAAATTGTTTAGCTTCTAAGATTAGTGGCTCGCCAAGAGCTTGTATTAAACGAATATGATGATGGTCGATAAACTCAGCGCAGCCGTGTATACGCGCAATATGATTACGATTCATTTGCTTTTCCATGTAACCATCATGCGCTTTTAATACTTCATCTAAGCGGTCAATCAATACCGACATTTCTAAGTTTTCGGACAATGAAAAGTTAGAAAGCTTTGCATTGGCGCGCATATGGGTTACACGCAAAGCATTTTCACGGAGTGTTTTTGATGGAATAGTGCCGCGATGTACACAAGCACCACCCAAGTAGCGGTCACGCTCAATTAATGCAACGCGCTTCTCCAACTTAGACGCTTGTACTGCAGCTTTTTGTCCTGCGGGGCCACTGCCAATGACAATCAAGTCATAGCTATTGTCTAGTGATGTCGTATCACTATGTGCGAAATCATCATTCATAACGATAATGCCTTTACGTCTTGCATGATGGTGGGAGCACACGCGAGTAGCTCATCAATATCATCAGGGTAAAAATTCAGTATGCGCAGTGCAGAAGATTGACGTAGTTCTTCAAGAGGTAGCACCAATTCATCGCAGGTATGCATGGCCATCTGGCTACTAAAGTGCACCGCCGCCGCGATGTCAGCATGGGAAGGCGCATCGTCAAAGCGGTTATGATAAGTAATCGCCTCGGTAATAATAGTGGGTAGTCCCCATGTTTGCGCGATGACAGCACAAATATCACTTTGAAATTGAGTAAATAACACGTCTAAATCGTAGTCGCCCATAATACTATCTTGTGATGAGCGAAAATCTGCAATCGTTTGTAAAATAACAATGTTACCAACGCTGTGTAGTAAACCGCATAAAAATGCCGCTTCAACATTTTTTCTTTGCTTGCGCGCCACTTCTTTTGACCAGCGTGCAGTTAATAATGCGTGCTGCCAGATGTTAGCGACATGTTGTTCATAACCTTGGGCCTTAAATAATTTGTTATTAAGCGAAGCGGCAATAGCAATATTACTGATCTCGGTAATGCCTAAGCGAGTAATTGCCTGCTGTAAAGACACCAGGTTAGATGCGGGTGAATACGCCGCTGAATTTGCTATACACATGACATGACCTGATAGTGTAGGCTCGGATTGAAGAATGTTAGCAAGCTGTAACGCATTCGAGTTAGGGTCTTGCGTGAGAGAGAGCACCTTATGTGTCGAATCAGGTAAAATAGGTACGTCGATCTTTTTTGTTTGCACCGCAAGGGCAAGTTGATCAGCAATAGATTGAGCGTAGGCAGAATTATAATTCATGTGGAAACCTTATGTAGAAAATGCCAGAGAGCCGTAACATGGCATCCGGCAAGTAGAGCGTTATCTACTATAAAGTGTAGACCAAAAAAGCGGGGCATGACGACAGGCTCACGACTACTTTTCGTCACTCGGGTTAGTGTGGCGACGCTTTCAGTATCTTCTATAACGACAGCATCGTTGCTGGGAGTAATGCATAAGGCTCAGAAGCGTGCGATACGTAAGCCATGCATGGCTTCGCCCACAATATACTCACGAATACTTGAACGAATATCCCCCGAGCATCACTAACGCGAGAGTAGGGGGGTACTTGCTCCTTTAATATGTAAATCAACGATAGCCCATAACCACTCATGGAATAAAGTAGTGGTTTACATAGGCATAAACGGTCAGTTGCAAGATACGTCACGTAGTGTTTGGCGATATGATAAACTTTTGTGATGACTCACGAGTTGTTAAATACTGCTATAATCATTTATCTGAAACGCGTAATAGCGTAAGCGTAATTAACAGTTTATATGTTAATTTGAATGGTGATAATCGGTAGTTACTGCATCGCATATCACACAATATCTTTAGGTTAGCCATATAATGAAAATACGTGAAGTTTCGACTATTCCTGCCGATGCACTAGAGGCCTTGTTAAGTGCAATCCCATTTTACAAAACCAT
>JBLHVX010000095.1:0-7090 GCA_047628835.1 Granulosicoccus sp. | reverse complement strand
ACACGGCGACGACCAGAGCGAATATCTTCCATGCCAAGCTGTAAGTTATATAAGAAACTCGCACAAGCGCCTGCCACACTGCCTGTGGCGCCTAAGCTACCAAGCACATAGGCATTAATAAAATCGGTCGGCATAGAGGTAAAACCAAACGCTAGATGCTTGGTCGATACGCGCTCTCCACGTAAGCGTGATTTCAATAAACCGCCGTTGCCGTACTCATCTAACTGACTCATGGCACTGGTAGAGTAAACCCCAATTTGATCAGGCGGCAACCGATCAACGATCACTTCCCAATCAACCCCCATCGCATTCACTGCATCAGATGCACCTATAATAGATAGCTGTAGACCCCGCGGGTGGAATCGAGACTGGTAAAGTGCTGCAGGATCAAAACCTGTAGGTAATTGCCCAGCAGACTGTACTGCCGAACAATAAGAGGTTTGCAGCATAATATTAGGGTCAGCATGTTCCGTAGAGGTTTGAATAGACACGCTGACCGTATTGTCGTTTACTTCGCTCACCTGCCACTCCACTGGAACGGGGTTGGGAAGTTGACGTTTCGACAACTCAAACGAAATCGCATGACCGGACACCTGTGAAAGTGATAATTTTTGGTGGGTCGGTATTGCATCAACGTCGAAATACTCACGACCAATCTTGCGCACTAGCGTGTTATCGAGTACTTCTTGTCGATATTGATCGCTGACGTCACACAGCGATAATGTCTGCCCGTCAACATTAACATATTGGCCGTCGACATAACGCACCCTGCCCATCATAACGGCCAAACCCGCAATCGTTTCTTGCTGTGTTTCTTTAGGTAAAGAATCTATGACAGTCCGCTGATAGCCTTGATGAAAAGAACTTCGACCGGCTGCGTTGTAACCACCAAAGCTAACGATAACGGGTAACCTAGACATATACTTCTCTCACTTACAATTGGAACAAACGATTCACACTACACGAACAGCACTAAACAAGTGGTAATACACAATTAACTAATACTAAAGACCACATTACACACAGTGTAGAAGGTTAACCGCCGAACCATCATAACAATAAAGCCAAATTGTATTAAAAAAAAGACAGGCATGTATAATCCGTAAAAAGTACACCTGCGAACCATGTACGACACTACTACGCGATCACTTTATAAAAACACATCTGGCCTGCGGACAATAAAGGAACATAGACAACGCATGAATAAAACAACTATTAAGGCTGTATTCGTATTATCACCTCAGATGCTATCTACCAGTATGAGTTGGCCAGCAGATATGTTAAGTGCAGCCAATCAAGCTGCAAAGACCTTATGTCCTGGCAACCCATCTATAGAGCTGATAACCACAGCCGTTAAGCAAGAAACGCATAAGGCCAAAGACCACCCCTTTGCTTTATCTCCATCCCATGCATTATCTGAAATTAAGCAAGCCGACCTTATTTACTTGCCAGCACTATGGCGCAACCCAAGACCCATACTTGCAGACAGCCAAGCGTTAATACCGTGGCTGCAGCAGCATTACCAACAAGGCGCACTTATTAGCGGTGTCGGTACAGGCTGCTGTTTTATGGCCGAAGCGGGTCTACTTAATCACAAACCCGCCACCACACATTGGTATTATTTTGACCAGTTTCAAAAGAAATATCCCTTGGTTAAACTGAAACGACAACACTTTATTACCCAAGCAGGTAACCTATATTGCGCTGCGAGTATTAACTCGTTGGCCGATTTAACGATTCACTTCATTCAGCAATTTTTTAATAAGGCGGTAGCTCAACATGTCGAACGGCATTTTTCACACGAAGTCCGCCGCGCCTACGAAACAGTAAGTTACTTTGAAGATGGGAACATCAACCATTCTGACGAAGAGGTTTTACAAATTCAATTATGGATAAAAACTAATTTAAGCAAGCGCATCACCGTTGATACCATGGCAATGCAGTGCAACATGAGCAAACGTAATTTCAGTCGTCGATTTAAAGAGGCCACGGCAAAAACGCCACTGCAATACTTACAAAACGTTCGCATGGATACTGCCTGCGACTTACTGCAATCGAGCAACTTATTTATTGGGGATATTGCCGATAAGGTGGGCTATAGTGACGTAAGTCATTTTTCACAAATATTTCGCAAAAAGCTCGCACTTTCCCCCAGCGATTATCGAACAACGGTAAGAGCAAAGTTATTTCACGAAGAAAGAGATGCAATTTAATCGCAAAAAATAGGCAAATCATCTAGAAAATAACGTAATCCAATAGAATATTGAGAAATAATAAAATTATTTTTTGCCATAACACATTATTAAAAAAATTTAACAATATAGTGGAACTTTTTTCAGCATCTAGACTTTACAAGGCGTACAGACCATTATTGTAAAAAAATGACATATCGTTGTAGTGACATCAAAAACATCATAGTGATTTCATGCGTAAATCGTGCCACATTTCACACTTGAAATTCGTCTGCAATGGGCGGATATTAGATACATGGCTTATAGAAATACATTTTTGACTCCCCTCGATTTCTTCAATCTCTGTCGCCCGACAGGTATTACCTTTTTATCAGTCACTCTATTCACAAAACATCCATAACCGGAGATATATCTATGACAATGGCAAGTAATGTAACCTACCGTGATCTTGATGCCTCAGAAGCACTTAATTCGATTATCAACAAACGGTTACAAAAATTGGGGCGATTCAGTAGCGACATTCAACATAGCCGAGTAGTACTTGAGTCTCCGCATAATCATAAACACAAAGGTAAAGAATTTCGCGCAACCGTTGAGCTAGATATAAAAGGCAGCCCCATCACGGTTAGTCAAAACGATACCTCTATTCATGTCGCCGTTAGAGACGCATTCGATGTCGCCGAGCGAAAACTGAAATCATATACTCAGAAACTACAAACAAAACGACAACGCAGTCGCAATGTGGAAGAGCCAATCATCCATCAAAATGACATGCTAGAAGACGACTTCGATGAAGTCGGTTAGTCCATAGCGACTTATCATATTAGGGCGGCATTGCGCCGCCCTTTTACGCTGTAAAACCTCAAAACAGACTACACTTCAATCAAAAAACCTCGTGTATTCTTCAACAGATAATCTATCTGTTCGGTAACTATTTACCAGAGCCTCAGAATTTTCATAACCTAAAGACATACCACAAATTAATTTTTTAGAGCTAGGGTAATTAAGGTTTTCTCTTACTATATCGGGATATTCTGCCAAGGCTGCCTGCGGACACGTTGCCAAACCAAGCTCGGTTGCAGCCAACATAATTGATTGCAGAAACATGCCATAATCAAGATAAGAACCTGTTTCTAGAACATCATCCAGAAAAAAAAGTAGCATCACTGGCGCATCGAATGCGCGGTAATTGGCCATCCACTGCTCTAATTGTCGCTCTTTATCCTCTCTCGTTATTCCTAGCGTAGAAAACATGGCCAAACCGCAGGCTTTACGACGAGACTTAAACGGCTCTATCCATGTATCTGGGTAATATTTATATTCTAATGAATTAGGCGTGCCACCTCTTGCTTCAGCCTCTATCGCTTGTTGTAGACGCTCTTTTGTCTTGCCCGTTACCACGGCCACGTCCCAAGGCTGAGTATTCACTCCCGAAGGCGCATGCCCCGCTAGACGCAATAATTCACGAACTATCGTTTTCTCAACAACTTGGGAAGAGAATGCACGTACAGATTTTCTTGCGGCTAATGCGGATGATACGTTCATGTACACCTCGTGATATTTTTATATTTTAAAACACCGAACACATAAAAAATAATCTGGGAAATAGTATACAGCCAACCCACCAAAAATAAAAATCCGAAATGAGCTGGTAGCAAAGCGTAAAATCACGCAAATTTATTACCATGTCGACGCGATCGCTTATGGTTTTTTACTGACATTTTTCCGTGTTAAGAATCCAACATCTGTAGAATTTTTTTCTTGTACACATTATCAATACAACTTCTTTAACCACTCTACAAATTGAGTCGCATTATCATGGCGATTATCGGACTGATGAATAACGTAACGATAACCACTGTTAACAAATCCAAAAGGTGCTGACAAACGATCGGCTTTAATATCATCACTGACCAAATGCTGTGGTGCGATACAAAAACCTAATCCACCCAACGCAGCCTCTAAGGCAAAATACAAATGATCGAACTTTACTTCTGCAGATAGAGCAATTTTTTTATTGAGAATGTCGCACCACGAATCCCATGCATTCAAACGCGTACGCGCTTGCAATACCGACACGGCCTGTAAATCTTCTGGGTGATTAATAGAATAGCGGGCTACCACATCTGGCGTCATTACCGGGCCTATTTTCTCATGAAATAAAATTTTCTGTCTAACTAACTGCTCCCCACTCTGCACTCCAGGTTCTTTCGATACTCGTGTTGCGCTCGCGGCTTTCTTTACTCCGATCACCACATCGTAGCCATCGCCAATATCATCGCTTGATGTCGTACTCAGCTTAATATCAATATCAGGATGTAGCTGATTAAAACGATATAACCGCGGTATTAAACAACGTATAGCAAAAGTATTTAAGCAAGAAACAGTGACACTTTTTTTATCGGACAACTTAATCGCATTAAGCCCTGCTAACATTTGTGTCATAGCGCTGCTTAAAATGGGTAGCAACGCTATTCCCTGCTCCGTTAATACCGGCTTATTTTTGGGCCCCGCAAATAACGGCACACCTAACAACTTTTCTAATAGCCGAACCTGCCGGCTCACTGCGCCCGGTGTCACGCATAGCTCATCACTCGCCGCCGTCATGGTGCCGAGGCGCCCCGCCGCTTCAAAAGCTCGTAACGCGACCAAGGGTAAATGTGTCTGTTTTATCTTTTCCATGTATATGACTTTAACTCACATACAAGCGACCTGCAAATCGCTTTTTTAGCACACACTTAAACCGTATATTAGCCGTTCAATTAACCAGAGTATGACCCATGCCTATTATTCGTACCGCAATACCACAACACACATCACAAGAAACAAAAGAAGTGATCGTCCAAGGCATTCATGACGCCCTTGTAGCTGCCATTAGCATGCCAGAAGACGAACTCTTTAACATCGTCTCACTCTATGCAAAAGAAGATTTTTTCTATAACCGTAGTTTTAACGGCATTGCGCGCTCAGATAATGTTATTTGTATCGAAATCACTATGCGCAGAGGTCGCAGCGACGCTATGAAAAAAGCCATGTATGCCGCAATAAGCCGTAATCTTAATGAAAAGGCCAATATATCCCCTAAGGATATTTTGATCTTCACCCATGAAAACGACTATTCGGATTGGTCGGTAGGGAACGGCGTTTTTGCGATGCAAATTGAACAGCAACGCGGCACAGACTAAATATATGGCGAAAAAAGTTAATATTATCAAGCCTTTTCTTCTCGCCCCTTTCTTTAATGGGCATTAGACGACAATTAACTTAGCGCTCGCATTGCCTCACTAAAATTCACACTAGTTAGGTAGTATTGCCTCATCTAAAATCACACTAGTTTAATGATCATTAGGGGAGTTTTAGATGATAAGGTTAATGAATTTTCAAACACGCAAAGAAATACTGAACTCTATTCACATTTAATATCAAGAATCCGATTGGCAGCAAAGAAGTAAAATTTTTGACAGCTTTATCGCTGCCATTGGGTATGCTAGAAAATATGCCATTAAGTTGTCGAACAGCAACACCTTCATCCATAAGCCACCTCAGACTCGACAGTTCAGAGTCAAATATGACGAGCAGGTTAGGCAGGCTCTAATTGCCCTCTGGTATGTCGCAAATCAGATTTGCGCTAAACGACTTGCCCCCTTTATTCCACAACTCGTATCTGCCATGGAACGTCACGGGCATCTTGATATTCATGCCGTTGTCCGTGAAAAAATATTGGTAATTAGCCGATCAACAGTAGATTGTATTTTGAACCTAGAAAAGGATAGAGCCGGGAAGTCTAGCACCACTACACAGCCAGGAATCCAATCATGCATCAAATACAAGCCCTAGCCCCCAGATAGAAAAGCTAAAAACGAAGGAAGCCTTTCCGGCTAGAGGCCGCCCTTACGGGCGAAGACACCCACAAATCCGTACGTGACCTTTCGTCATACGGTTCTCAAGTATGACCCTGTACCTGACAAACCGCTATACCATCATAGATTCTAAGTGGTGCTGCGTCGTCAATATCCGTTCAGAATATTGACGTGCCTGTTCTCGTAGCCGACCAAGTTTTAGTGAGACAGTTGGTGGTCTCAAAGTATCCCCTGCCGTTCGGTTAATCGGCGTGTCATACCTGGCTTCACCTTCCCTACAGTGGGCCCTTATGTACAGGATGTACGGTATTCCGCGGACGCATGGATGCGAAAGAGCGGTTAAGGTAGTCGTTCCCCACCTACACGGTTAGAGAAAAAAAACCTAACCATCGGTACTATGATCCACTAAGACTTCCTGCTCGCTTCTTGGGTCTCTTCGCTCTCGCTATCGATTCCCAATACCTGTTAACTTCACAGCGTGTTCGTGTTTCCGAAAAAGATTTTCGGACTTTTTATTAAGCGCTACAAATAACTTAATAAAATCAGGTGTCCATACGTTTATCGCGCCACACTTTTTCTATCTATGTTACAGGACCACTACAGATCCAGCAGTTCTCACTCAAGCTACGCGCCTCATAATTCGATGCCTTCAGCCAAGTTAAAAAATATCTAATCAGCACTATTACTAAGCCATGACATACTGTACATAAAACCAGCTACAGTGTTCGATATCAGGAGCTTAGTGATGGCACAGAATAAAGTACAGTTTCAAAAAGGCTTGAGTTTACCCAATTTCATGGATCTTTATGGTACAGAAGAGCAGTGTTTTACCGCTTTATTTGATTGGCGCTGGCCAAACGGTTTCATTTGTCAGGATTGCGGCTGCAATAAATCTTGCTGTTTAACCACTAGAAAACTACAGCAATGTAATGGCTGTCATCGCCAAATATCCATTACCGCAGGCACTATTTTTAACTCGACCAAGCTGTCTTTAAAAAAATGGTTTTTAGGTATGTATTTTATGACACAAGATAAAAA
>JBLHVX010000094.1:0-7201 GCA_047628835.1 Granulosicoccus sp. | reverse complement strand
AATAAACAAGTGACAATTTATAGCTTTCCTCTTGATTCACGGCTTAAACTGGAGCAATGCGACAAACCTTTGACGTTTAGCCGCAATCAAAATACGCAGCTAAAGGGTACAACGTCGGTTAAGGCGAGTTGCCGTGGGTCTCACCCTTGGTCGATTTATACGAAGCACCGAATATCTGCAACCAAGTCCGTACTGGTCATCAATAAAAATTTACCCCGAAACCATATAATCAAAGATAGCGATATAAACTATGTCGCTAAAGACACACAAAAACTGCGTAATGGATACATTACTGACAAGGCGCTCGTATTGGGCCATAAACTAAAACGACCCGTAAAAGAAGGTAAGCCCATCTATTCACACCAGATAGCGACTGTTGAACTGATTAAAAAAGGGGATAAAGTGAATATTTCAGCAAGAATGGGGAAATTAACAGTAGTAACATCAGGTATAGCACTGGATGCTGGGCAAAAAGGAGATCAGATAGACGTTGAAAATGTGCGTTCTTCTCGCGTTATTCGCACCCGAGTTATTGGGGTAAATACGGTTGAAGTCATCATGTAATGGAGCGCTAGTTAGTGTCAATATTTATAGTGTTACTCTACCAATAGTACTTATGCCTGTCTTCGTGTTGTGCCCCTAGCTATGGATGTTGAAGATATATAAAGAAATAGTAAGATAGCACTAAAGTAATGATGAACATGGCCGATAGCCTGATAGCGAAGATATATTTATACAACGAGACTCTTAATAGAGAATGATTATGGTTATTCAACCCCACAACGATCTTACCAGCAGTGCGAGCCACACTAGGCAGAAAAGCACGAACACTGTAGTGTCTAGCTCTGCCGCTTCTCAAGCAACTGTAACACCGAGTAGTGCCAGTGCCGAAAAAAATGTCCAGCTTAGCGCTCAAGCACAAACGATTGAACGGCTCGAAGCAAAAATTGTAGGCTCTGAGGGTACGGATACATCTAAAATCGAACAAATTAAGCAGCAAATTGCTGATGGTAGCTATGAAATAAATAGCAACCGTATCGCTGAGAAAATGCTTAGTCAAGAAGTACTCTTAGCGGGTTAAGATATCGCAGCGTCTTAACCAAACAAATCTTGCCCTCTAGCTGAGCGGCCTACTTCATTAACAAACATTATTTCATGCCTGCCCGTAATCACCTCAACCCCTTTTCCCAAAAAACCTCCATTATCGCTATTTTATTGCCCCTTACTTTCATTATTCCTTCTTGCGCCAAAGATGGTATTGATTTTGCTATTAAATCATTAACATGTTTATTTTGATTGTCAGGTCAATTATTGCCGCTTATCAAGTAGGATAGATTTATGAATAAAGCATCGCATTCAGTAACCACTAAAAAATCAGAAGACGTCCAAAATCAAATGGATGAAAACACCAAGAAACAAAGCTTAGAAGCCATGAAAATCATGGTGGAGAAAGATAAGTCTGTTAGCCAGCAACTTATTAGCCTTCTCGAACATGAACAAACGGTATTAAAACAAAAAGACTACAATTCACTCGATGCTATTTTGAGTAAAAAAACGCCCCTACTCGACCAGCTAAAGCATCACGCTAACATCAGGCGCCAGTGGTTAGTCTCGTTATATAAAGTCGCAGATGAAAGTCAATGGGGAGAGTTTGTCGCGTCGTTTCAGCGGCCAGAAATATCAGAAAAGTGGCAAGAAGTGAATAGTAATATCAGCCACTGCAAGCATCTTAACGAAACCAATGGATTACTTGTTTCTCGTGGGAAGAAGACCTACGAACAACTTATTTACTTACTGAAGGGCGGAAACATGCAGTCAGATGTTTATACCGCTAAAGGCAACAAACAGTCAATTCGTGCTTATAGCAGCGTTGCTAAAGCATAGTACCTTTAACCCGTGAGGCCTTTACAGATGCAGAAAACAATAATTGCTACCTAAGAAAAAAAATTTTTCTCTGCGAGCAAGGGCAAATCTTCTGGCAAATCTATATCTGATAGTGTGGATAGGGAGTCGCTGGTCAATGCCATTTTTTTTATAGCTTGCTGAGTGTCTGCGAGTACAGATGAAGTTCCCCACGGAATATTGCCAAATAATGCGGAATGATGTTTTTTTAATCCCAACAATACATAGCCACCATCATTTGCTGGGCCAAGCACCACATCATTATTCTTTAATTTTTTAATAGCTTGCAAAAAATAGCACTCATCAATAAAAGGGCAATCTGTCCCGACTAAAAATACGCCTGAAGCCCCGCGCGAAAACGCAGACTTTACAGCACATGACATGCGCCAGCCTAAGTCACCTTGTGGCTGAGAATAAATAGTCACATTCGAGAGATCGCTGCTAATCGGAGAGGCATTTACTAAAGGCGATATAATTTCTTGTTTGAAAGTTTCTACATCCCCCCCTATCCACAACTCCATCGATAGTGCTTTTACGTTATTCCAAACCGGCAAAACATACTGAGCCAACTCGATGTGCAACTGCAATGACTGCTCCCGTGTTAAATAAGGCTGCATACGTGTTTTAACACAACCTAATTCAGGAGATTTACTCATAACCAACAGGGAATATGACATATTAAAAATAGATCTTTGATGAATGTTTTATCGGTAATATTTTTTAACTAGGAATGACGGAGATACACCTAAAAAATAGAGTCCGCGCAAATACCACATCAATAATACAGTCTTAATAATGCCGAGTTTTTCCCAGCGACGACTATCTGTAATGACACACGAAGAGGCAATATAGGGTTTATGTATTTTTCGCAATCGTTTTGTTAACTCTACATCTTCCATTAGTGGAATATCACTAAACCCACTTTCATCAACAAACACTGCTTGCTTAACAAACAAGCATTGGTCACCGGTAGCGACGGACGTTAGGCGGGAGCGGATATTTATCATAGTTTCGATAACACGAAAAAAAACATGCTTTCCGTTTAATTTTATTGGATAAAATCCCCAAGAGTTTTTCTCACCATTGTTAAGCTCGCCGCCGTTAATAAAGGGGAAGGTGCTTATATTATTCTCATCTGTAAAACCATCACCGATAAAGGGTAACTTGGTATCGCTATGTAAAAACAATAAGAATTTCCCTGATGCGTTTTTCGCACCCGCATTCATTTGCTTCGCACGACCTTTTGAAGTGTTAAGCACTTGATCGGCTAATGGCTTAGCCAGTAATACGGTATGGTCTACACTGCCGCCATCAACAACTATGATTTCAATCGTGTAACAGTGATAGAAAGCGGATATTTTTTGTAGCTTCTCTAAGCAACTGACAATTGTGTCGGCTTCGTTTAATACGGGGATAATAATACTGAGATGAGTCATAGACATTATTTTTAGTTTGAACTACTCGAATTTGCACTCTAATTTATGATTCTAATGCGCCGCCGCAACTACTTCCCTGCCCTGCGGTACAGCCATAACAATGCTCGCCGATAACAATAGATTTACCTTGCATATTTTTATCTAGCAAGTCACGTAAATGTGTTCGGGTCTTGTCGCTTGCAATAGTCGATTGCGATGGTTGATACTCTAATGGCAGTTCTAACATCTGATTGAAATCGCAATCATACACATAGCCTTGCCAATCAACGCTAATTAATGACTTACACATTAAGGATGATAAATTGCTTGCAGAAAAATTATCTTTTAATAACTGCATATATTCATCGTAATTACCTTTGGCCAATAACATGCCACCAAAGCGGCTGATAGGCATATTGGTAATCGTTAATAATTGATTAAATTCAATATCATGCTCATCGAATAAACGTGTTTTATAATCTTGCTCTAATTGCTGTTGGTTAGGCGGCAAAAAAGCGCCATTAGGGTTATAGACTAAATCTAAGGTTAACGAACCCTGCTTACCATAACCCAGAGCGTTTAATTTTTTGAGCGCATCGATGGATTCTCGATAAACTCCCTTGCCCCGTTGCTCATTCACATTTTGCTCGGCATAGCACGGCAATGACGCAACAATAGTAACTTCGTGCTCGGCCAGAAAATCCGCCATACCCTCATAACCAGGCTCTTGTAGAATCGTTAAATTACAGCGATCTATTACGTGAACATTCCGCTTTTTCGCCTCGGTTACCACATATTTAAAATGCGGGTTCATCTCTGGCGCACCACCGGTTAGATCCAGCGTGCGAATATCATGGCTGTCAATATAGGCAAGCACTTCGTTAATACTGTCTTTCGTCATTAACTCGGTACGAGTAGGCCCTGCATTAACATGACAATGCGTACAGCTCAGGTTGCATAAATACCCTAAGTTAACTTGTAAAGTAGCCGTCACTCCTCGCTGAATCGCGGGAAAGTCGGTATTCATTAATAAAGGCTTAGTATCTAACATCGTCTATCCTGTAGGTATCGATAAAAGGCATCAATAAATTTGATTAGCATTATGACAGCTAGAAATGCAAAAAGTGTAATAAAAAAAGTTTTCTTAATGCAGATAAAAACATAGAATGCACATTATCCACCCGTAGCTCAGCTGGATAGAGCGGCCCCCTCCTAAGGGGCAGGCCAGAGGTTCGAATCCTCTCGGGTGGACCACTTTAAAGACTTTTTAATATAATTAATGGGAGAGCCCTTATGGTTAGTGCAAGCGCAAGACATATTTTGGTTGATACAGAAGAGCAATGTAATACGTTGAAGCAAGAAATAATTGACGGAGCTGAATTTGTTGATGTCGCTAAACAGCACTCAAGCTGCCCTTCGGGCGCTCAAGGCGGCGACTTAGGTGAGTTCACCCAAGGACAAATGGTGCCAGAATTCGATAAGGTCGTATTTAATGAAGCGCTGCATACCGTGCATGGGCCGGTGCAAACCCAATTTGGCTATCATTTATTAGAAATTACTGCCCGTCAGGATTAGTCATGATTTTTAGCTAGATCTTTTCCTGCGATGCACTCTCTGTGTCTTAAGTGTCCCATCCAGGATGCTGCAAAAAAGCATGTTTCCTTGCTTCCTCTGGCTGAGACATTAAAGATGAGAATTTATCAGCATTGCTAGACTCTTAAAACTCGGTCGCTTGCGGCCGAGATTTTTATCCGTGTTCTATTCTGTTCTGATTTAGCCAAAGATTAGGCTCGGCCCAGTTTTCCTATGTTGCAGAGTCGCTAGCTACTCCTTGGTTTAGCTTCTGTTTACGCGATAGTATCATGCCTGAAGTCAATGTGATTGATGCGATAATGAGTGCTGTCTTGATGCCCATTTGACTGGCGATAGCTCCCCAAATAATACTCCCAACACTCATCGAGCCAAAAAACACCATCAGGTATATCGCTAAGCCACGAGCTCTGACCCAATCGGGTAAGGCGCTTTGAACAGATACGCTAAATGTTGATAGGGTCCATATCCAGCTGATGCCGAACATAATGCAGCCGATAACCGCCAGTATTTCATCAACCGGCCAGCCCGGGAAAAGGTAGGTTAGTAATGCGTTGTTCACAGGGAATGCAGAAAATAGCATGGTGGCAATGATAAATGACGCGGCAATCCATGTTATGTGGTCAGTGCTTAGTCTCTTTTTGATCATAGGTGAAAGAAATGCGCCGATCACTGCTCCTAGGCCTATAGCGGCTATCATCAGACCGTATAAGCTGGCGCTGCCTTGCATCTCTGTTTTAACGAAAATAGGTAGTAGCGCCCAATAAGCGCTAGCTGATATAAAAAGGCAAATGCACGCCAGAGTGTTGCTCTAAGAGGTGGGCTGTATCGCGCATAGCGTAAGCCAGCTTTAATTGCACCTGATATAGATTCTTTTTTCGGCAAAGGTTCGTTCGCTTTCTTAGGGCACCACCAAAGAAAAGCCCATATGATGGCAATAAAGCTTAAAGCTTTAATGATGAAAGGGCTTTCGGGGCCTAAGGTGACGATTAATGCTCCAGCAATAGCTGGGCCAATAGACCGACTTAGGTTGAAACCAATGCTGTTCAGTGCGATGGCGGATTGTAAATCTTCTTTAGGCACAAGTAAGGGGTTTATTGCCTGCTTGGGTGGTGCGGTGAATGCTGCGCAGCTGCCTATTAAGAAGATAAATAGCAATAGAAGGTAGGGGGTCATTAGGTTTAAGTAGACTAGTATAGCTAATATGACGGCAGCCACCGCCATAATAATATTGATGACCAAAAGCATCTTTCTCTTGCTGACAAGATCCGCTATGGCGCCGGCGAGCAGTACAAAAAGAAAACGGGAGTGCCGTTGCAGCTTGTACTAAGGCGACAATAAAAAGGTCGTCAGTCATGGTGGTCGTCAGCCAGCCGCTATCTCATGCATTCTCAGTCCTATCATTGAAATGATGGTCGCGCTCCATAATACGGTAAAGCTTTTTGACTTGAAGGGAGCTGTTGTGCTGTTTTTTTTCATAAGATAGGGTCTCTTGAGTCGTGCGAAATAATTATATTCTTAGTAAAAGAGTCTGTTAATACTCTATAGTTCCGCATAGTTCCGCATAGTTTTTAGCTGATTAATCAAGCTGGGCTACGACGAGGTGGTTATTTGTATGCGTATATCTATTTTTTGTTTCTAAAGCCGTCTTGGCTGATGTTGTCAGAGTGCATGAGCCAATTGATATTGGCGTTAATTGGTAATGATATTCGCGTATTGGGTAAAATGATACTTTTTGTTTGATGTGGTGCTCAGGGCTAACATTTTCTACCCGTTACAGCCCGCATCTGTTATAATCCGCGAATTTAGATCCTACTATTTTTTCATACTATTCTATACTATTTTTTATAGTGCTTTTATACAGTAATAGTACTTTATAGCTTTTCCATATTCTCCCGTCGGGAGGCAATCTGCAGGTAATCATGACATCATCAGAAACACCCACTATTGAATCATTTAGTCAGCTTAATCTTCCAGAAGAGATTCTAAAGACCTTAGTCGAGCTAGGTTACGAAACCCCTTCTCCTATTCAAGCCGCGAGCATCCCCGTGATTCAAGAAGGTCGAGATTTGCTCGGCCAAGCTCAAACCGGTACGGGTAAAACCGCCGCGTTTGCACTACCTCTTCTAGCTAAAATCGATCCGAATAAAAAGTATCCTCAACTGCTGGTACTTGCACCAACACGCGAGCTAGCTATTCAGGTTGCTGAAGCCTTTCAAACGTATTCACGCTATCTTAAATGTTCGGTATTACCGATTTACGGCGGTCAATCTTATGACAATCAACTGCGCCAG
>JBLHVX010000093.1:0-7287 GCA_047628835.1 Granulosicoccus sp. | reverse complement strand
TGTCCTCCCTTTCTCCGTAGGTGGAGCAGCCAGAAGTTCACTTATGTCCTCTGGAAAAGCGTTATTTATTTTGGTGGTGAATAGTTTTTCGTTCATATAAACCTCTTCTATTGGTGGGCGAGAGGCTAGTATGACGAGAAACAACAAGATTTGAAAATTTTCACGACATCTACACTGGATGAACTGTCGATACTAAAATGTTTTTTTGCGCGAGGACTATGGAAACCCTCATCTATCCATAGATTATTGGTCATTAAAAAATTTTCCCCACATGATTTTACTAAAATCACTACTCGGTTTTTGAAGCTTGTGTTTGCGTTGCTTTCGCTAACATCTTCTCCACCTCAGCAATGCGTTCTATACAGTTTTCATAAGCTGTGGTTCCCTGCTCTACCATCGGGATAATCGCATCGACATCGGGAGTTTCTTGTTTAGATAACGCTTCTGCAGCTGCTTCCAATAATCTATAGTTTTCTATATATGTGCTCGCTCTAATATTGCTGTTGTCAGTCATAATACTTCACCTAGATGTTGGCCTGTGATTGACCATCATCTAGGTGAATAGTAATAGATTGGTTTAGCGTGTAGCGGGCAATATCATTCCAGAACGACCGAGTATAATAGAGCCCAGAGCGGTTCAACGAAGGCCTAAACCGTATCGAAGATTAACCGTTACGAGACATGAAATGACTGAGGAAAAAAGAGGGAGAAAACCATGCAAAAGCGGCATAACTCAGCAATCACTAATTTTTTACCTGCTCCGGTAGGTAATGCCATCACTGCCAGAGTATCGCCATGACGAAAATGCCCTACAGTCGCCACAATAGCTTGAGTTTGATGATATTCGTAACATGAATGCCTAGTCCGTAATGTCTAGAGCCTAGGAGCCTGTCGGACTTAGGAAGAATCTACTGCGGCAGCAAGAAATCGGTGCCTTTTCCCGATCATTTTCGTAGAATAGGCTCACTATTCGCCTCAAATGATCGAAAAAATGCCCTCGATCTCTCTCTGCCTCGCTACGACCCCCTAAGTCCGACAGGCTCCTAGGCTGGGCAAGGGCAAGAGTGAAGAAACGGGGGAGTAGGGTGAGACTACAGTAGCACAGCGGATAGAGTGATTTAGATGCTTTTAATATGAGATTTAATATAGGGTCAGTCTGCACCTTGACTGGCTTTGCTTTTATGGCAAAAGGCAAGGCTTGACCCGTTGTGCCCCTGTTTTTGTACTCGGGCAATCCTGCTGGCGGCATAAGAAAAGGGATGCTGTTGGGATAGGTCCGCAAGAGACTGTGTATCAAATTAAGTAATCAGGATTAGCTGTTCATTTTACATTTTCTTTCATATTTTTAATAATACTAAGGTCATCGCCTACATTATCCATAATGATATTGCGTAAATTCATCATCCCATCTTCATCAAACTCTAAAAAATTAAATCCATAAGACAGGCCGTTATTGTGTGCCTCTTTAACTTTGATTCTTATGCTCGCGTTATTCTCAAAAAATATGTCAGCTATAATCGTCCCATTACTATCGAATATAAAAGGAGTTTGGCTATTAATGAGCACACCCTTAAACGAAATGTCTGCCACTTGCCCCAGCCAAGTTCGATTGCCTTGACTAAGCTTAGCCTCAGCGACGAGAGATACTCGTGTGAACTGGCGTTTTTCTGCTATTGCCATAGGTTCTACCTCAAGTTATTATTTTAATTGTAGTAGGCATCTAGGTGTAAAGCAAAAAAGACAAGCTAGGACCAAATAGGGGCACCTACTAATAACACCATCAATAAAAACTTTCGAAAATACTAGGGTGAATTTTTTAACAATTCACTTCATTATCTAAAAAGATAGCTAGCGCGCCAAAAGGGCGAGCAACGTGCTTAAAATCCAGTGTTCAGGCGAGTGAGGAGCGAAATTGTGACTGTAAAGTGAGCGAGTTTTTCAGGAAGTGGCTAAGCCGGTTTATGCAGGAAATTAAGTTTTTTATAAAAAAGCGTTCCACATTTTTTCGTATTTGAAATCCATTCATCAATATCAAAGCGTTGTAATTCAGCGCCGAACCAATCACGCCCCTACGCCATTAAAAATCCCGGCCTATCTTCATAAGTTGGGTTTTGGTGCAACACGTTCCCTGTGATACTGGTGTTTTAGGAGTGCCTGTGCTTGTTGATGTGGGCTTGCCGCTGTCTTTATTTTAATGGCAAAAGGCAAGACTTGCCCCCGTTGCGGAGTCAGCTTTTATGCGCTTGTTATAGAACTTTTTTTTGGTACCTTAACACTATGTGGTCTAAAAATTGATACAGTAAATTATTCATATTATCAGTTTTAAATGCCGTTATCTCGTTAGCTTCCTGAACCCATTGATTTTCATTCACCAACGTCACGTCAAATGCTGAAGTAATTAACTCTTGCACACTGTCCTTAGTAAACTCTAAGTGGCATTGAAAACCGTAAACAGTATTGGAGTACTCTATAATTTGTCTCGGGCAACCTTCGCTATGTGCGAGTACTTTTGACGTAGATAATAAACCGGGCATGTCATTATGCCAATGCCCAACCACTTCAAGTGATTGGAAGTGCTTAAATATTTTATTTTCTTTGCCTTTAGTTGTCATTGTGATCGGAAAATAACCAATTTCTTTATGCGGGCTAGGTTCAAATTTTGCGCCTAAAGCTTCCCCTATCAATTGAGCACCTAAACAAACACCGACTATTGCTTTACCCGAAGCAATACATTTACTAATAAAACTGACTTCTCGATTAACATTAAAATATGAGCATTCGTCTTCTGTAGTTAACGGAGACTGTGGTCCGCCTAAAACAACAAGTAAATCAAAATTCAATTTTTCAGGAAGCAGTTCCCCTAAGTACAAACGCGTACTTGTTTGATAAAAGTCCTTATCTGTGATCCACTGCTTAAATGCTCCCGGCCCCTCATATGACTCATGAATGATAAAATGAATATGCATGTATTTTTCCTGTAATTACTGAATTAAATACAATAATATTCGAATTATAAAGGACAAACCCCCTACAATAAGACATAAACTATCGGTAAGCCGCCAAACATGTTAGCAAACCAACGAATACTAAGTGCTGAAGATAGCCAATTTATTACAAAAAAAATGGATATGCCTTCTGGCTACATTGATGACTGGCATGTACATCCATGGCATCAAATAGTGTTTCCCCTGACAGGCTTGCTACAGACAAATATTGACACTAAAAGCTTCATTGTTCCCCATAATGGTCTGTTATATATTCCAGCAAACACAACTCATCGATCTATAGCGGTAACAAAGACACAATTTTTAGCTATTTATCTAAATCCCGATTGTTTCGTTGATTATAGAGATAAACTAAAGTCATGCTTAATTACTCCGTTTTTAAAAGCATTGACTTTGCTATTATTTGATGAGGAATCAACGGAAAACACGCAGAAAATGATTGCTAATCTGCTGACTGTATTACGAGATCAAATACAGTTAGCTAAGAATTTCGACATTCCAATATTGATCCCACGTGATAGAAGGCTATTGTCTATATTTACACAATTACAAAACCAGCCAAATTTAACGTTAACGCTGGCACAGTGGGCAATAAAAGTAGGTGCGTCTGAAAGAACGCTGTCTCGGATTTGTGCAAAAGAATTTAATCAATCCTTTTCATTATGGCGACAAAATGTCAGGTTAGTTTTATCACTTCAGCTATTAAATAAAAATATGTCAATACTGGGAATTGCAATGGAGCTAGGTTATAAATCTGATTCATCGTATATATACGCATTTAAGCGTTTTTTTCTTCAAACACCCAGTAAATACCGTAAAGATAACCTCCCTCAACACGTAACGGCTTGAGCTATAACAGTCCGGCTAAGAGGTGCAGATTTGCTATATTCTACGACCAAAGGGAGCGTACTTTAGCCGCTTGTTATCAATCAAAGGGGGCAAAGACCTTTGATTTTAAAAAATGCCTGCCCGATACTTATAATTGAGGCTCAGAACTGAACAGGTTTGTCTATGTCTAATACTCTTTTACTCGATTCAATATCTATCAAGGGCGCATGTGCATAATTCTCAGTGATTTCACTAATTTTTCTTAAATGAGGCATCAAAAGATGCTTATCTTTTGCGCTAATATCATAGCTGTTGATGACCCTTAGTAGTGCTATTGCTGTCGCATGTAAGCTGTTGTTAAGTCTAGGGGTCGAGTTGTCGTGGGGCGTGGCGACGCCTAATTTATGTTTAAGCTCTTGGACGACATCACCTTCATATTTGAATGCTAACACCTTGTCTTCACCAAACAGTGCCTGGCAATCATTAACGAAGCCCTGATAGTCTAAGTGTTGAGAAAACCACTTGATGTCTAACATCTCAGCAAAGGATAAGTTTCTTCCGTAGCAGGGATTACTTTCTACCCTAGGGTTACGCATACATTGCTTGTAAAAATCTTCGATAAAGGACAATGGCTCACGAAACCATACCCATACCTCGGTATCAAAGTGATGTCTTAGCTCACTTAACAGAGCGGTAGACGCCTCAGGAAAATCCCACCAATAATTATAGATGCCCTCCGATGACAGAATAATCGTATGGGTATCTTCCGTAATCTGGGCGATGATATTCTTAAAGTTTTCTAAAAAATATACAATATGAGTAGTGACTAAATTTTTCTCAACCCATTGATGCTTGGGTGCGTGAGGATTCTTAATTCGATCAATATTATGCGGATAAAGAATTCCCTTGCCTCGCAGCTTTCTTTGATTTTTATCCAGATAGCTTTGTATACTGGTCGTACCCGTTTTAGGCGTGCCCGCATGGATAATTAGTTTTAATGGTCGGCCGCTGACGTCTACGAAAGGTTTTAATAGTTCGGTCAATTCGTGAGTAAAAAAAATACTAGAGGGTTTCATTATGAGGCTATGCTTCTCTTCGTTACAGGGAATAAAAGGTTAGCGTGCAAGAAAATTTTTAGAGGTAAGAACCGAATGATGCTAAGGCAAGACTCGACCCGTATTTTTCTTTAATTCTGTTTTTTACGTCGATCACTGAGCAACTGAGTGACGTTATCATAAACGCCTTGAATTGAAGCGTCGGTTTTGATGAGTGTAACACCCAGTGGGATATTAGTCGGGGCTTCTGCGCCGAAGCTAAGCATACTAAACTCAAGCCCTTTTATTTTTGACATGCGTTGGTAGTTGGCAGCGAACACCGTTTCACCAAAAACAGCAACCACCTTACCCGAGTGTCTATCGTTTAGCCTATCAACCACCTCAACCGCTTCCAGTAACGATCTTGAGGGTAAAATTCTGGCTTCCACTACAATCTTATCCTTGATGAGTTCGAGAGCGGCTATTCTGTCTAGAACTGGATAGGTAATGGGTTTTCTCGACTCTTTCAATGGCGAAAAATAAATAACCTTCAAATCCATTACGTCAATGGCTTTATTAATCGCTGCAATCTGACCTTTCGAAATGGGGTCAAAGGAACCAAGAAAAAATCCGGCCTTGCGTGTATCTTTAATCGGGTAACTACGGTGATAGGTCTCTACGGTTTGCTGTCCACGAGTTAACACGCGCCAATTATTGTTTTTTTCGGTTAACGATAGAACGGCGCGAATAATTTTTTCTTTTTGGCCTTCAGTCGTTTGTTGGGGGTTGTAGGCTGGCTCCGGTAATTTTTCAATGCCTAATGCGGGCAACTGTTTTACGATTTTTTTCTGAAAATCCACATAAATAACATTGAAGGCAGATTCTGCCCCCTTCGCTGGTGTGTTAAGTGGGTTGTTTTTATAAATAAACGACTCTACCGCAGGGTGCAATTCAGGGATGTCACGAACACCTTCCGAGAGCATCTTGCGCACGTTGGTAGAAGAAATGTTTCCGGGTGAATCAAGTTTGTGCACAATAGCGCCATCGGGTAACTGTGGCAGCTCATAACCAGGGCGGCTTACAGCAATGTATTCAAAACCGAGGATGGCTTTAAAAATAGCATAATTTTTTTCAAGTGTATCTGCGCCGAAAATGCCGCGTAGTGGTTTTTTATGTAGTTCGGTAATTTGATGCGCCAAGGCCACGCGGCCCTCTAACGGTTCCGCCAACACAACCACTCTAATCGAGGTGTCACGAAACATCGAGCGCACCATCGATAAACGTTCTCCCAAACTCCAACGGTAATCCTTAGAGCTGTTTTTGCCGCCACGATTTACCGAGATGTAAACATTTTTTAAATTGGCCTTCAGCGCAGAGCGCAATACAATTTCTCTATGTCCCTGAGTGGGTGGGTCAAAAGAACCAATGTATAAGCCAACGCCTTCGGTAACGGCTGATGAGGCCGAAGAAAAAGCCATAAACAAACAGGCAAGCACCGGCAGCAATAAACGCTGTAGGTGTGATATGTTTTTTGCAGGGCGGAGGCATACATGCTTTCCTGTTGTTAAGCAGGGCTGTTGTGTGTTTGAAATATGTTGCTGAGTACTGCTATGCATGAGAATGTCTCGCTTCTTTTAATCTGTTTTTTGAGGCATTACTAATCAAAGGGATCAAAGCTCTTTTAATACTAGAAAAATATTTTTTTGGCTTTCTTGGCATCGTTTCTTTCTTGAAATCGATTATATTGAATGATTATCTTATCACCGCTTTAATTCGTTATGCATTGGCCATCATTAAGCCGCCGATTACAGCTAGAACAAAACCTATGCATAAAATTAAGGATGGCAGGTTGTTTTGAGCAAGTTCTTTGATATTTGCTCTCATTAACTGTTTTTCATTGCCACAGATTTCATCACCGCAGCCGCAGCATAACTCAAGGACAGGCACTTATCTATTGACCTACTGTAAACTCTAGCTGTTGTGGCTTAATATAATTCCATCACATGTTTAAAGGACTAAACAATGACCCGCCCTAGGAAGGAACTCATCTCCATTTCCGATACACCCTATTATCATCTTGTTTCTCGTTGTGTTCGCCGCGCTTTTCTTTGCGGGTTTGATGACACATCACAGCGTGATTACGAACATCGCCGACAATGGATTGAGCAGCGCATTCGATTACTCTCGTCTCTCTTTGGTATTGATGTCTGCGCTTATGCTGTGATGAGTAATCATTATCATCTAGTCGTTAAGCTTGCCCCTTTGCAGATGGAGGCGCTTAGTGCGCAAGAGGTTATTGCTCGTTGGACAACGTTATTTAAGGGACCATTACTCGTTCAGCGTCAGCAACAAGGGACTCATCTTTCGCCTGCCGAACAACAAACAGTTAACGATATCGTAGAAGTATGGCGACATCGTTT
>JBLHVX010000092.1:0-7317 GCA_047628835.1 Granulosicoccus sp. | reverse complement strand
TTTTTTAACCGATTTTCGTAGTGGCGATATTCTTTACTATAGCCACGAAAAAGGTACTGCAGAACTGACTCGTTTAGGGGATGGTTTTAAATCGGGAAACATTACCATTAAAGGCCTTATCTTATGGGAAGACGCTCATACTGGCTTAACACTTAAGGTGTGGGAGCGACGGCTAGATAGCTACAATTCGTTAAAATATTACACGTGCCATAAGCGCGGGATAGGCATTATTTACAACCTTAACAAACCGCACATAAACTATATTCGCGATTTACGCCGAGCACCTGCGGATTTGGTTGGAAAATAGGCTAGCGTCGGACCTGTATTAAAACAACAGTAGAAAATATTAATGTTACCCTAGATGAAAATGATCGTTTAGACAGTCTCATGACAGATTATTGGTTTAGAGATAAATTAAAATACCGATTTACTTACAAGCCTAATAAAGGTGTAGTGTGGGTTAAGGATTCTTCATGAATTATTTATCCCTATATTTACCCTATAATGACCACCTTACAATAGATGCAAAGGTACAAAGAATGAATAACGCAGAATATATTGAAATTGCAGAAGCCCTTTACGAGACCATAGAAGATACACTAGATAACTGGGATAGCCCTAACGGTGTTGCTTTAGACTATGAAAATGCCTCGGGTGTACTGACGATAGAGTGTGAAGATACCGACACATGTGTGATTATTTCTCGTCAACAAGCCACTCACCAAATATGGGTCGCCGCTAAATCTGGCGGTTTTCATCTTATTCGGGACGATAAGGTTTGGCGTTGTACCAAAACCGATGAAACACTGGGTGAGTTATTGTCGAGAACCTGTACTGAGCAATCTAGTGCTGAAGTGTCTTTTCATCACGTGGATTGATCGCCGGTGAAAAGATTGTCTTGATTCTATTTTTCGCGTTTAAGTTGTAAAAAATCACCATCAATAATTAATAGCATGCAGCCTTTTTCTGTTATCGAGCGATGTGAGCTAAGCTCATCAGAAACAATATATGACATGCCTTCTGTTAATGTAGATTTTGAGCCATCTTTGAGTTCGTTAATCACTTCACCTTTAAGGCAATAAACAATATGGCCTTTTTCGCACCAGTGGTCGGCCAGGTAATGGTCAGAATACTCAACGCACCGTACTCTTAAACCATCAAATTGCATCGTTTGCCAATAAGCCATACCAATTGTGCCGGTATGCTCTGTGCGCGGAATTTCTGACCAGTCAATGGTTTGAAAGGGAATATTTTTATTGCTCATTTATAGTCGCTCTTCATGTCTCTCGGGCTAGATTAATTGATCTGGAAGCGTATGACAAAATCTTTGCTGATCATTTAAGCTTGGTTCAAGGTGAGGCTGGCGCATGGGAAATTGTTGTTAAAGTCTAGTGCTTAGTGAGTGTTATTACGGGGTAGAATAGGGAGTGTGTTCTGAATGAAGGTTAAAACGCGTCATTACTGTGGAATGTTTAATGACGCGCTTTTAGCCTAACTTTTTATAACGTTGTTAGCTAGTGCCCATCCATAAATAGGACTCTGCTGTGGAAAAATAAAAACGGCCATCTTCGCACCACTAGATGTAGTTGTTTGCAATAAGCAAACGCCTGTATCTAGTAGCGCAAATCTAACCATTTTTATTTCCCCTCGCGACGAGCCATTTATGGATGGGCACTAGCTAGCGATTAGCTAACAACTCTTTTGCTGTAACAACGGCTTTACGCACTTGGTTCGGAGCGGTTCCACCAAGATGATCGCGAGCAGCCACAGAGCCTTCCAGTGTGAGTACGTCGAAGACGTCTGCGGTGATTTTGCTAGAGAATTGTTGTAATTCTTCTAAGCTCATATCCGACAAATCTTTCTCCACTTCAATGCCGTAAGCCACAGACTTGCCAACGATTTCATGTGAATCTCTAAACGGAATACCTTTGCGTACCAAATAATCGGCGAGGTCAGTTGCCGTAGAAAATCCACGTTTAGCCGCTTCGTACATACTGTCTTTTTTCGAGGTGATAGCCGGGATCATATCGGCGAAAGCGCGTAGGCAATCGCGTACGGTATCGAGCGCATCAAATAACGGCTCTTTATCTTCTTGGTTGTCTTTGTTGTAGGCCAGTGGCTGTGACTTCATTAGCGTCAACATACAAATCAAATGCCCGTTCACTCGGCCGGTTTTTCCGCGCACTAATTCAGGTACATCAGGGTTTTTCTTTTGCGGCATGATGGATGAGCCAGTACAAAAGCGATCAGGCAGTTCAATAAAGTTAAACTGTGCAGATGTCCATAATACGAGTTCTTCACTCGCGCGTGATAAATGCGTCATTAAAATACTTGCAAACGCACAAAACTCGATGACAAAGTCACGATCACTAACAGAATCTAATGAGTTGGCGGTCGGGCGGTCAAAACCTAGTAACTCGGCAGTATACGCGCGGTCAATTGGGTAGGTTGTACCGGCTAATGCAGCAGCGCCTAAAGGTGATTGGTTGGCACGCTGACGGCAATCCATTAAACGACCATGATCCCGTTGTAACATCTCAAACCACGCTAATAGATGGTGCCCAAAGGTCACTGGTTGCGCAGTTTGTAAATGCGTAAAACCCGGCATAATGGTATCGGCTTCGCGCTCGGCCACCAACAACAAGCCTTCTTGTAAGCGGGTAAGCTCTTTGGCGATCACATCAATTTCATCACGTAGGTACAAGCGAATATCGGTAGCGACTTGATCATTGCGTGAACGGCCAGTATGTAATTTCTTACCGGTGATGCCAATGCGTGCCGTCAGTGCTGCTTCGATGTTCATGTGCACATCTTCTAGCTGTACCGACCACTTAAAATTTCCGGCAGTAATTTCAGCACGAATATCCTCTAAGCCATCAATGATTTGCTGTTTCTCGTCATCGTTGAGCACCCCTATTTTGGCCAACATGGTCGCATGGGCAATCGAACCATTAATATCTTGATGATACATACGTTGGTCAAAATCGACCGATGCAGTAAAGCGTTCAACAAAGGCATCGGTGGCTTCAGTAAAGCGGCCGCCCCACGGTTTAATTGGCGACGCTTCTGGATTTTGGTCTTGGCTCATAAAAAGGGGTCTCGGTTTTGCGTTCAGATGACAGCTGTTATGATCATCTATCGGCCATATTCTTGTCTATGCGAATGGCGAGCAGTCAATAGAAGGGCGAAAAAGTGAATAACAGCACAGTTACTAAGGTCGGGATTATACCGCACGGGTTAATTGTTGTATGCTTTCTGACAATAAATCCTAGATAAAACAAAAACAATGAATTCTCAATTTTCTATTAGAGCATTACTCCAGCCAGCAGCGTCTGAACGCCTTAACGCGAATGCTGATACTCGCGCTCAAGGTTTTTTACCTTATTTATGTAACGCCACCGCAGTATTAGGTTTGGTGTTGCTGGGCGAGCTAATTGCGTTGGCCTTGGTATTAATGGATGGCTCCTTCAGTGCATTTTCGTGGGTTCAGCTGGGTTACGTGTCGATGGTCGTGCAATGGATTGTCTTGTTGTCTGCGCTGGCACTGTGTCCGCTATCACAGCCGCTAGCCAATCTGCCGCCCTTGTTGGCGGGTATGGCTGCTTATCTATCGGTGTTGATCATTGCGTTGTTGGTCATATCGGGGGCGCTATGGTTATTGGATGGTGTGATATCGCTCCCAGTGTTGATGAAATATATGGTGTTGGCGGCTATTTTTTCAGGTATTTTCTTGCGCTACCTTTATCTACAGCAGCAGCTTCGACAGCAACAACAGGCGGAATTACAATCGCGAATACAAGCCCTCCATGCCCGCATTCGACCGCATTTTCTATTTAATTCAATGAATGCCGTGGCGAGCTTGATTCCTGTGAACCCTTCGCTGGCCGAAAAAGTGATCGAAGACCTTAGCGAGGTTTTTCGCACGAGCCTACAGCAGGCAAGTTTGATTCCCTTAGCCGATGAAATTGATCTGTGCCGTCGTTACGTCGCCATTGAGCAAGTACGCTTAGGTGAGCGCTTGCAGGTTAACTGGCAAATACAGGGTGATATCCCTGCTACATCGGTTCCCTCTTTTGTGTTGCAGCCACTGATTGAAAATGCGATTTATCATGGTATTCAACGCTTGCCCGAGGGCGGTATTGTAGATGTTTCGATGGTAGTAGAAAGTGAAAATTTACAACTCACAGTGCGTAACCCCGTGCCTGTATTGCAGCGTAGTCAGACTGATCAATTGACCCAAAATAACGCTTCTGGAGAGAAAAAAACTAACCACATGGCCTTAAGTAATATTGCCCATCGTTTGCAGGCGCACTATGGGAATAAGGCCATGGTTAATACTGACATTGTTAAATATAAGCAAGTATTGGACTATCAAGAGGTACAAGGGGCATACCAAGATGTGTATCAAGTAAGCGTGCAGTTACCCCTCAATAGTCATAACGATAACCCACAAGATAGACCAAAACAGCCCTAGGAAATTGATATGTTAGATATTGTTATCGTCGACGATGAATCACTGGCACGACAACGTTTGCAGCGTATGGTCACAGAGCTGGGCTATGAAGTCTCTGGCGAGGCGAAAAATACTATTGAGGCGATGACCTTAATCGAAGCAGTTGATCCTGCCATCGTGTTGCTTGATATAGAAATGCCCGGTGAATCGGGGATTCAATTAGCCGAAAAAGTCAGTCACCTGGAGCGCCCCCCCGCGATTATATTTACCACGGCGTATGACCAGTATGCTCTTAAGGCGTTTGAGACGTTTGCGGCTGGGTATTTAATGAAACCCGTTAATCGCGAAAAGCTCGCTCAAGCACTTGAAAAAGCACAAAGTATAAACAAAGCGCAGCTGTCAGCCATAGGTGGCGGTTCTCTTGCAGATGAAGCCTCCATCTTAGGTAATGCTTTTCTTTCCGGTGAAGCCTCTTTTTCCGGTGAGGTCTCTCTTTCCGGTGAAGCCTCTCATATAGCTCCCGTTAGCCCAAAGCATATCAGCGTGCATAGCCACCGTGGTGTTGATCTGATTGCCATAGAGTCTATTCGTTGTTTCATTGCCGATAGTAAATATATTACCGTACAGAGTACGGAAGGTGAGTGTTTAATGGAAGGCACATTAAAGCAGTTAGAGGCTGATTTTGCGCCACACTTTATCCGCGTACACCGCAATGCTTTAGTCTCCACTAAACATATTAATGGGCTAGACCGAACTGCCGATGGTGCTTACCGAGTTCGCTTAAAAGACCTTGATGCACAGCCTTTAGTCAGCCGTCGATATGCGCGTAAGATAAAAGAGTTTTTAGATGTATTATAAGACCTTTGTTCTGATAGGAGTGCATTACAGATTTTTGAGCATGGCTAGGAGGCTGTCCGAGAATAGAAGAGCTACTGCGGAAAAGCGAGTTTTGGCCAGATTTTCTCTTAATTTTCGTCGCTTAATTGCGCCTACTGTTGGCTAATAGAACTACAATTATCCTCAAATCATGAAAAAATCCAACTCAAAATCGCTTCCCCTCGCTACACTCCCTATTCTCGGACGGCCTCCTAGGAGCCTGTCGGACTTAGGAGGTCGTAGCGAGGCAGTGAGAGATCGAGGGCATTTTTTCGATCATTTGAGGCGAATAGTGAGACTATCCTCCAAAAATAGGCATCATTAAGCACCAACAGTAGGCGCTATTAAGCGCCGAAAATGATCGGAAAAAGGCACCTGCAGAGCAAGGTATTAATATAATTAAAATGACTGCCCGCTTTTGACCGAATAGGACAATGCTTAATGATCTTGGTTAACTCAGCATATGAATAACTTGCTCATTCCATTCGGCCTCGATCGCGTAACGAATGCGATTGTTGAGCCCGAAGACGCCGATAGAGGGCGAGCTTGTCATTGTGTTTGCCCAGGTTGCCATGCTCCGTTGTTATCCCGCCATCCTAAAGAACATCGAGTTCACTTTGCGCACGACTCCAAACACCCCGACGCCAAACCCTATGAAGAATGCCCGTTTAGCTCTGCCGTGGCGATTGCCATGATGGCCCGTGAATTGGCGGAATCTCTCATAGGAAAAGCCTTTTTTATCCCGGAGTATGATTATTGCCATCAATTTGAGTGTTGTGGTGATACTGAAGATATTCTAGTGACGGAGAAAAAAATCCTCACTATCACCAGCGCATTAAAAAAGCCCGATGGTGGCGGCCAAATGTTTGATGTGGAGCTTGGTTTTGGCGAGGCAAAAATTCTTGTTGATTTGTTTTACAAGGGTAAACCGATACAGCATGTATTGAACGAAGCAGTTCTTTCGAAAGAAAAGTCCGGTGTGCTCGCCATAAGTTGTGATACTTTCGATCAAGGCTCTCTAGCGAAAGACAAGCAGCTAAAGTTTTCCGATGTGGTTCTGGCTTTTCTGCTACAAACAGGTTGTCGAAAGTGGCGTTTTCACCCAAGGCAGGCAGCCCTAGCGGATAGAGCGAATGCATCGCATCAGTGTCGCCCATCCAATAATTACTGGAGTGATCCGGTGGACATTGATGAAGATAATGATGCATGTATTGAAGTCGAATATCTAAGCAGAACACGGGTGAATGATACCGAGCTTGCGCCACCATTCGAGCCCAAAAGATACCAGTGCATAATGTGTAAAGATGAATGGCTACAATTAAAAGCTGGGGCGCCGACCTGCCCACGGTGTCATTCACATTTGTTTTCTGTAGAGGTGTAGAGCTGTAGAGGTGTAGAGGTGTAGAGCGTTGCCGATTGGATATGTGTAGTCAAGGTCGCTGAGGAAAGCGCTAACTAAATATTCGCCCTAGTCATTTAGCGGAGCTAATTCGCATTTATTCAAGCGTTTTTAATGTAGGGGGAATCTGTCTTAGATTAAGCATGTATATACTGTCGACATATACATCGAGCAAGAGCAGAATATACATAACGGATATGTTTAGGTGTGAAAATGATTCAAACAAATATTTTTAAAAGCAATCAAACGCAAGCGGTAAGGCTTCTTAAAGCGGTATCAATGCCTGATGATGTAAAAGAAGTTGATGTCGTTAAAGTAGGAAATCGACGGATAATAAGCCCTTCTGGTACGGGTTGGGATGAATGGTTCGAGTGCGGGAGTGTAACAGATGATTTTATGCTTGAACGCAATCAGCCAGAGGTGCAATCAAGGGAGTCTTAGATGATTAACTTTATGCTTGATACCGATACATGCATCTACACTATTAAAAGAAAGCCACTGCACCTTAAGCGGTTATTTAACGCTAATATTGGCCGTTTGTGTATCTCTAACGTGCCATGGGGAGAGTTGATTTATGGGGCAGAGAAAA
>JBLHVX010000091.1:0-7428 GCA_047628835.1 Granulosicoccus sp. | reverse complement strand
TCTCAAGCACAAGCGCGTTTTGCATGCCATGCGCAACATAAAGTGTGTTACCAAGCACGTGTTGATACGGATAGTGAACAAGCGAAAGCCGGTTTCGAAATTTATCACCGCGAGTTATTACCCTTACGCCGGCCACGTTATTTAAGTGCCGCGATGGCAACATTAACCGAGCCTTTAGATACCGGTTTACCTGATACCACATGGCACCGCATCTATTTAGAAGGGTGTATTCCCAGTGGTTGTAAAGTGATTGTTTATGCAAAAACCTACAACACGCCAGAACAACGTGTATTAACCCCTTTTATTCGTCAGCCCGATTGGGTGTGGTGTCAGCATCGTTCTGAACAAGCCTTTGGCCAAGGTCTTGTAGCAGAAACCCCCAATGAAAGTGGCCTGTTTGAATTACTGTTACAGCGTGATACTGGCCCGGTTAGAAGACTCAATGGTCGCTATTTGCAATTGCGTTTACGCTTAGAAAGTAACGGCCACTATTCACCGGCTATTCACGCATTAAAAATTTATTACCCGCGTTTTTCTTATCAAGAAGCGTATCTGCCCGAACATATGCGCCAAGAATACAGTGTTGAGCCAAACTTGGATGGCCAAGCCGCGAACGGTGCAGATTTTCGTGAACGTCTCCTTGCAACGTTCGAAGGTGTATTAACACCGCTCGAAGGGAAAATTGCCAGTTCCGAAATTTTATTAAGCCCCGAGCATACTCCTGCAGAACACCTACCGTGGCTCGCTGAGTTATTTGGGCAAACATTGCCCACGCATTGGCCAGTTGCACGCCAACGCCGTTGGTTAAAAGAGAGCGGCAATCTACAGCGTTGTCGCGGCACCTTGGCCGGTATTAACTTGGCCTTAGATATAGCAAGCGATGGTGGCGTACAGCGTGGCCAAATAGTTGTGGTCGAAAACTTTCGTTTACGTCGCACTATGGCGACAATTCTCGGTTTGAATGTAGATGATACTGAACACCCCCTCACACTGGGTACAGGTGTTAGTGGGAATAGCCTTGTGGGGGAGAGTTTGATTTTATCCGACGCTGATGCGCGTGAATTTTTTTCCTTATTTGCGCCAGAATTCGCGACCGATCAAGAAACTGAAATCGTCGAAGAATTTTTTGATCAATACGCGCACCAAGTAACCATATTGTTACACGGTAAAGCGCGCCAGCAGCGCAATAGTATTACAGAAATAGTAAATGAACAAATTCCCGCGCATTTGCAATATAACATTATTGATACTGATTCCCCGTTTGTATTGGGTTTATCACCGTTATTAAGTGTAGATACTTATTTAGAAAAACAAGCCGATGCTCGCCCCGTTGTTTTAAGTGATACTTATATTGGGCGTGAAGGTTTACTAAGAAACAACGTCGCGTTATCGCCGCAAGATGTTTTTTAATATTTTTAAGGGGGCATTTTCAAGGGATCAGGCTCCTTGGTTTATTGACCAAATGAAATTGTAATTATTAATCGTTTAAATCAAGGAATTCGATCCCTTGAAAAAAAGAGAAAAAATTATGAGCGCAATGGCTGAAGAAATTACCACCCTAAAAGACGATGCCAATTTAGCAGAACCGCTACGACGTGTGGCGTATGAAGCCGGTATGTTGCTGGGGCTTGACGCAACTCGCGATGAGCAAGCGTATCATCGTCGTCGTTTAAATCGTCATCAATATTGGTTGCATGGCAGTGGCACCTTGGCAGGTATGGTCGTTGCTATTGACCCCGAAACGACAACAGAGATAGATCCCATCCTAACGCGTATGACCGTGAGTACAGGTATCGGTGTTGATGGTTTGGGGCGTGAGGTCTTAATCAACGAAAGCTACTGTATTGATTTGGGTGATTGGTTAAAAGCACAAAACGAAACGCAATTGCGCGAAGGTTATGATGAGGCTGAAAACTTATTATGGCTAAAAGTGACAGTGCGTTATCAAGAGTGCGATGTGGCGCAGCAGCCGGTATTAGCCCGTAAACTCAATTTAAGTACCGATGCTGTGCAAGCCAGTCGAAAAGCCGACAGCATTAAACTCGAATTAATCCCTGAATTACCCCCGACAACAGTGGATGAGCGCTATCAACCTTGGGCAGCACATCATCCCGTTGAAGAGTCATTACCTGCTGATCTAACGAATACAGAAACAGATTTTATTAATCTAGCGCCGGTGGATTCTGTTGAACGTGCTCATCGAGAAATGAATGCACGTTTATTACATGCTCTTGATGACGATTCAATTAATACAGAACTCGTGAGCGATCAACTAGAAGAGGGCGCACGTTTGTTGCTCGCTAGGATTTCTATTTCTGTGACGGATTTAACGGTCATCCTCAATGCGGATGAAAACGATCAGGTGATTAACCCAACAGGGATTAATGTGAATAATTTAGTGCGGCCCTTTTTAATGACAGCGAGTCAATTGGCATTTTTGCATAGGGTGTAATTTTTAATTGGGTTACTTTTCTTTGGTGAACCTCTGATCAAGTAGAGAAAAGTAACTCGCCATCAGGCGAGAAATAGTTGATTGATATCGATGAAATATAATTTAAACGTTAGTTAAATAAATACGATAAAAAATTCAGGAGAACAAGATGCCAGCAGAAACAATGATCGGCTTAGGTTTTCAGCCCACGGGTAAGCGTGTTGGGTCTAAAAAGAAGTTACAGCGCACAGCGGATATTGACCCTCGATTAACACGCTCCTACTATTTTGATAATCGCCTATTAACAGAAAAAGATTTAAATCGAGACCAGATTTATCTTGATGGTCGTTTGCGTGAAGTGGGTCAAGCGCTGGGCTATGGTATTATGCGCGGTTTGGCGATTAGCTTTGACGCACTCACTGGCCAGATTGATGTGACGCCGGGTATTGGTGTGTCGACCGCGGGTAGAGTCTTAGAATTATCTCGGTCATTGCGTTTTGATTTACGTGATCGCGCGGCTATTATGCAATTAAATAACGGTCGTAATCGTCGTTTAGAACGTGGGCTTTACGTGCTTGTTATTCAGTATACAGAGTACGGAACAGATGTCGCTGAAGTCTTCCCCAGTGACTTAATAAGCAATAGAGACTACGATTTCGATTTGATTAGTGAAGGTATTAAGCTCTCTTTAGTTAAATTATCACTCTCATTAAGCCAGCAAAATAGTTTGCAAGTACGTGCAAATTTAATGACAAAATTTTATGGTGATGCTACTGCTGGTGGCGAAATTCCTGAAGATGCGGTAGCACTGGGTGTACTTGCTGTTGATAATGATCGCCCACTTTGGTTAGATCAAGAACTATTGCGTCAGCCTTTGCGCAGTAATAGTCAAACCAGTGATACTCAAGCTGACTTTTATCGCCAATACCAAGCATTGTTTAGCGACTTAATGGCTTATCGTGCCTCAGGTTCATTAAATGGCGATTTTTCTGCCCGTGATTATTTTACCTTACTCCCTCCGGTTGGCTCATTACCTAAAGACAGTATTAGCCCTATTACTGGCCGACAAAGTTTCTTCCCCGAGCAATACAATGTGTCGATTGCGCCTGTACGTAAAGGCGAGGTGGAGTTGCTTAAGCGTGAATCTATGTTGCTGCCTTCGTTAAATTTGGTGTTGGCAGAGGCGCAAGATATTATGGTGTTAGTGCCGCTTTCAAATACGGACTATGGGCATTACGCCCAGCGTTTACAGCAGCCAATGAATACGGCAACACGCAAGCTATCGAGTTCGAATTTATTGCGCTTACGCCTTTACCCCAAGCGCCCTGTACATGAACTTGATACTGATCGCAGCACGTGGGAAGCGATTTGGGATACGGTTGCCGAAGAGGATCTGCTCTTTATTCGTCGTCCACAGCGCGCAGCAGAAACACGGGTTAGTGGTATTGTTTTAGCCCAAGGTGTGAGTCTGCCAGCAATACCACCAGCAATCATACCTACGCCTGCTGATACAAGTTTATTACAAGACGAAGACAGTGTTTTTCTTAATCGTATCAATATTGCGGGTTTAATCGCGATGCGCGGCAGTGATATTGCGCTCAGTATTGATGCTGCCACTGCACTTGAAAATGAATTTGCAGGGCAAGCTGAAATCGCCCAGCAATTATTGAATATCTGTTTGCGTATCGAGCGTCAATACAACGATTTGTTATGGCCGACTTTATTAGCCGTTGCGCGCAATGATCAGCTCGCTGACTTTTCATCACAATTATTTTCTGAGCAAGATGCCGGAATACTAACAGCTGAGGTGATGAGTACGATAGGCGTCACTTTTGGCTTGTCGCCCAGCTTGGTGAATCAATGGAGTGATATTACTGCGTAATAAATACGTTAAATACTGGACACTTGATGTCCGATGTTTTTTAACGGGTAGGTATTAAAAACGAGTAGGTATTAAAATACATAATTGATAGCGAAAATATTATGAATACGTCAATAAACACCATTGCACTGACAGACCCTATACCCAGCCACCCTGATTTAGAGCGGCTTAAATTTTTTGCCGGTCGTCATCTAGGCGAGCAAGAATTTGATCGTATCCAGGCTTATATGGATCGACGCATAGCACCGCTGTTGTCAGCATTGCAGCCCGGTATTATTAATGGTTTAGAATTACAATTGGCGACTATTGGTCTTGATGAAGGTTTTACACTCGGTTCAGGTTTGGCGTTAGCCGGTAATGGTCAGGCGCTGAGTGTGTATGCGCCACTACGGCAAACATGGGCGCAAGTCATTGGGGATTATATCGAGCAAACACATGTGCTTGATGCCAGCGGTATTTTTTATCTCACTTTAAAACGAACAGAAGCCTATGTTGATGCCGACCCAACCATTGACCCTTGTCAGCGCAGCGAATTCGATCCCACCCGCGATGCGCAGCGCGTATTTGTGGGCACGATGGGTCTTACACGTTTAGCCATTGAGCCCAGTGCTGTGACAACACGTAGCCAAGAGCAAATTGCAAATTGGGTTGCGGCTAATAATGTGGGTGCTGAGTTTTTAGCGAATATGAAAACCGCCGTGCCTTTAGGTGTACTCGCCATTGAAAACACTGGTGTCGATGATGATGGTCTTGCAATATATGGTGTACGCTGGTTTTCTGAAAATGCTGGCCGGTATCTTGCCAAAAATAATAACGGTTACCATGTGTTGTTAGAACAAACCAAACAGGCATTTAATCGGGTATTACAATTAGCCGATAATCGGTCCGTCACTATGAGCTTGCCAGAATTTTTAGAGGCTAATCTCACTATGGATTTTTTACCCGCTGCGGGTGAACTGCCCTTAGAGCTACTCAATAATATTGATACATCAAGCCCCAGTGTGAATTGGCTGCCGCAACATATTGCCATTGATATGATCGCCGTCCCCGAAGATACCGCTGATGAATTAGTTGAGCGCCATCTGCCCCGAGGAGTGATTGATTTACGTCAGCCTGCGGGAGATAAAATACGTTTATTACTTGCCGTTAATGAGCGTGATTACGATCCTAAGTTATTAGACTTTCCGCAAACGGATACTCAGCTTGAGCAAGATAGCTATCGTTACTTTCAGCGCGCTTACACTGTTTGGCAAGATTGGATGGAGCAATTTAACCGGCTCTATTTTGTGGTAGATGATGACATTCTTGAACCCAAAGATTTACTCGCTTTAGATTTACCTGAATCTATTGCGCCACCGCAGTTGCCGCAACATTTTTATACGCAGCTTATTGATGAATCGCTAGAAGAGTTAGGTGCCGCAACGGATGCAATACCATCGGTGCCTTTTTATCCTTATAGTAATGGTCGTCCTCCATTTCCTGAATTCTATCGTAATTGGGGACTTGTCAGTGGCGCAGGTAGTAGTGAAAACGTACAAGCGCCACCGCTTATTGAGCCGCAAGATGATGGTTTTATTATTCAGTATGCGATTGCACAAAATGAATTGGAGTCTATCGATAATCAAGTCAGAGCGACACGCTCACGACTTGAAAAAACCCGCGATTATTTATTACTACAACGGCAGCAACTCGATAACCAAACCGTTTCTTTAGCCGCCTTGGCCGGTGGTGTCGCGGGCGATGGTTCGGGTCTGCAAGTAGCACGTTGGTTACCTTTTACAGAACTCAAAGCACGTGCCCGTGAAGAGGCGCCAACAGAAGATGATCTCGGTTCTGACATGGTAGATGACACAATCAATACAGCGGTCATACCCCCATTGTATACCACGATTACTCCTCCCTATTTTAATTATGGTGCCCGTACGGCAGCCACTAAAACGGCAACCACAGACAATAATAACCATTTTTTCTTATCAACTGCCGCAAAAACTAATAGTCTAAGCGCATCCATTAGAGCCGATTTAACCGGAAAAACGTTTGCTGGCCCTTCGGCGAAAGGGCAGTTTAATAATCTAGTCTTTTCTTCAACGCTTAGAAAAACGCCCACTATTTTTTCTACATTACAATTTAACTTAAATAATAACCGCCTCGATAAAATTGCAGAGGCACCCAAGCAAGCACTGACGCGCCCCTCCTTTGAGGCAAAAGAGTTCCGTTTTGGTGTGCTCGAACATGTGCGACCAGAAATACAAGAATATAAAAAAGCCTTACGGGCTATGCGTGAGCTAATTACCACTACTACCGAATTATTCGACAAGGCCGATGCCAATTCTCTGCGTAAGAGCCTTGAAAAAATAGGCATGCCAACCTCTTTAGAGGATCTTGAGCTTAATAGAACCGCCGAGTCGGACGATGAGGTAGAGCTGGCAGCCGCTCGAATTTATGAAGCCTTGTTTAAAATTAGCCAGATTTTAACCAAGCAAATTGCCTTTGTAGAGAGTCGCTATAACCGAATAGAAGCACAATTAGAAGGGCGCTTGCGTGCACGTATTAATAAAGAATCTCGGTTAGAAAAATTAGCCGCACTGATCAAAAAGACAAGCGAGGCACTGGAAAATGTTGATAAACGCCGCGTTGAAATTTTAGGTGATTATGGCGTGGTACAGCGCTTGGTAGATGATGATTGGCTAACGATTCATAACAAAAATCGTGAACGCAGTCGTATACTGACCACCGCTGTTAGTAAATTATATTATGTGCGTGAGCGGCAGACTGAAGTGTCGATGAACTTATCTGATCCTCTACCGCTACGTTATGGGTCAACAGACGATATTGTTCCGGGTTGTGATTGGGAAACCGATCCAGAATTACCCGAAGAATTAGATGATTTTTTTGAAACGCTACTAGAAGTTCCTATGGATGATTGGGCGGCGCTTAAAACATACCAAGCTTTTATTCCGCCTTATAAGCGTCTCGATACTATTCAACATTTACGCAAGACACGATTTCAGCAAAAAGCCAGCCGTCAGTTTAATACCTTGCAGCTAAGTGCCGTATCGGCACAGCCAGTTAAAGCCTCTTTGTATCACGTAAGGATACAAAGCCAAGCGCTCAT
>JBLHVX010000090.1:0-7577 GCA_047628835.1 Granulosicoccus sp. | reverse complement strand
ATATCTGCGCCCATTTCGATGGGACGCTGTAATGCTGGCGTGCAAAAACAGTTGTCGACGACGAGTAAACAGTCGTTAGCTTTTGCAATGCCTGACAACTTTTCTATATCGGCTACTTCACATAACGGATTTGAAGGGGTTTCTAAAAAAAGTAGTTTTGTTTTTTCGGTGATAGCTGACTGCCATTCATCATAATTCGTTAATGCGACAAAGCTAACATTGATTCCAAACTTTCCAAGGTATTTGGTAAACAATACATTAGTGGTACCGAACACACTACGCGAGCAAATCAGGTGGTCGCCAGAATCTAATAAGGCGAGGCATGTGGCTAAAATAGCAGCCATGCCGGATGACGTGGCGACTGCCGTTTCGGCGCCTTCTAAGGCAGCAATACGATCTTCAAAGGTACGTACCGTTGGGTTGGTATAACGTGAATACACATTACCAGGTTCGTCACCTGAAAAACGTGCAGCAGCTTGCTCGGCTGAGTCAAAAACATAACTGGATGTAGTGAAAATGGGTTCACAGTGCTCACCTTCTGCTGTACGAGAAATACCTGCACGAACGGCCAGAGTATCTAAACCTAAACTCAATTCGTGATCTTCAATAAAGTCCTCTTTAGAACTCTCGATAAGAACACTGTTGATGTCAGTATTTCCCGATGTATTTTCAGAATACTTGTCAGTCATTTATCCGTTTTCCATTGAATCGTTATGGATACCCACTACATTACTGTTATCTAAATCTAATTCTCTTTGTTTAGTTTGTGCATTATCGCTACGTTTTTCTGCTAGCCGATTCAAATAGAATTCATCAACATCATCTGTCACATAACTACCATCAAACACGGCACAATCGAATTTAGTAATCTCAGGATTACCTTCAGATGAGGCCATCACTAAATCCTCTAAGTCTTGATACACCAACCAATCTGCGCCAATAGCCTTACAAACACCTTCCGTTGTTAAACCGTGGGCAATCAGTTCTTGTGTGGTCGGCATATCGATACCGTACACATTAGGATATTTTACCGGTGGCGCGGCAGATGCAAAATACACCTTGGCTGCACCCGACTCTCTTGCCATTCTAATAATTTGTTCGCAAGTAGTACCACGAACAATCGAATCATCTATGAGTAAAACATTTTTACCCTTAAACTCTAGCGCAATAGGATTGAGCTTTTGTCGAACTGATTTTTTACGTTGCTGCTGGCCAGGCATAATAAATGTGCGGCCAATATAACGGTTTTTAACTAAACCCTCGCGAAACTTCACGCCTAATGTGTGTGCCATTGCTTGCCCTGCAACACGGCTACTCTCAGGAATGGGGATGACCACATCAATATCATGGTCGGGGAATTCTCGCATAATTTTTTCAGCAAGTTTTTCACCTTGACGTAAACGCGCTTTGTATACCGAAATACCATCGATAATGGAATCGGGACGAGCAAAATAAACGTGTTCGAAAATACACGGTGTGTACTCAATAACTTCGGCACATTGTCGTGAATGCAATTCACCTTCTTTACTAATATAAATAGCTTCTCCAGGACGCACATCACGCGTGAGTGTAAAGCCGGCCACATCTAAAGCCACGCTCTCGGAAGCGATCATGTATTCTTTACCTAGCGGGGTTTGGCGTTCGCCAAACACTAACGGACGAATACCGTTAGGGTCACGAAAGGCCACTAGGCCGTAATTAGCTATTAATGTGACTACTGCATAACCACCAATAATGCGTTTATGTACACCTTCGATAGCGCGTAAAAAGTCTTCTGCCATAGGCTTGTGTTTATGAATCTTTTGTAACTCTTGAGCGAAAACATTAAGCAAGGCTTCCGAGTCTGAATCGGTGTTCATATGGCGTAAATCAGTGCGATATAAATCTTCACACACCGATTCACTATTGGTTAAGTTGCCGTTATGCGCTAGGGCAATACCGTAAGGCGAGTTAACATAAAAAGGCTGTGCCATTGCAGGGCCTGAACTACCCGCTGTAGGGTAACGTACATGCGCAATGCCATAATTACCCACTAAACGCTGCATATGTCGGGTACGGAAAACATCTTTCACTAATCCACTGGCTTTTTGTTGTGCTATACGCCCTTCTTCACATGTCACCATGCCTGCAGCATCTTGACCACGATGCTGCAACATCGTTAATGCATCATATAACTGAATATTTACGTCACTTTTACCAACAATGCCAACAACACCACACATAGGCTACAACTCTTAGATAATAAAAAAACGGGAGATTAAATAGTTTGAAACAGAAAGGTATAAAGCGAAGACATAACTTCATTAAAAACATCTTCCATCATCAAAAACTCATGGATAAGTGTTGAACTCTTCCACCATTCATACTGATCAATATAAAAAAATATAGGGACATACAACACAGCCAAAAGAACAATGACTACGCCTCTTGCCGTTCCCAATATCGCACCTAAAAACCGATCTGAATTAGATAGACCTGCTACCTGTACCAACGAAGATAGGAAATATCCACATACACTGCCGAGAAGGACAGATATGATGAACAATACAGAAAAAGATGCCATTTCTTTGGCTAGCGGTGTAACTGGAACGTCTTTTACAGCAAATTGAGATAAATATTCTGCAAAGTCAGGAGCAAACATTTTGGCTACAACGAAAGAACCGCCTAGCACAAGTAAAAACAATAATTCTTTAACAAAACCACGCTTAAAGCCAATTACCGTAGAAATCAGCAAAATAAGAATAATTACCCAATCAGCCCAATTCATTGTCATGGTTTTGTACACTTATGCTGTCTATAAATCGGCATTTTAACAGAGCCCCTCATGGGTTTATAGCAAAGCATGATCGCTTTATCGCTAAAATAGCTTTAATTAGATGAAAAACGTAGGATTTGACCTTTTACACGGTATGTCTTGTCGACACTTGCCTTAGCTGTTTGCGCCCGCTGCTTATCAATATAAGGTCCTATGAGCACTCTAAAAAATTGCCCTTTAGAGGTTTTGACGCTCCGCACATAGGCTTTGTACTTCTTGGCACGTAATTTATCACTTAGCGTCTTGGCATGCACCTCTGATTGAAAGCTCGCCGCCTGTATGACCCACGACGTTGGTAAACCGTTGCTATCCAACGCTAACGTCGACTCTGGCGCTTTTTTTGATGTAGCTTTTACCGAAGACGGAACTTTAGCTTGTTCTACAACCGAGCTTTCTATGGCGGGTCTAGGCTGAAAGGCTTCCTCGGGTGTCGGCGCTGGTATTTGCTCAACGCGTTCAGGTGATACGACAACAATAGTGCGCACATCTGGCTTAGGCGGAATTAATGACTGCGTATCTACAACCATGCGCTCATCATTATCTCGATAAAAGAGTGACGGCAAAAAGATGATACCTAATGAAATTATTACCATTACACCGACATATCTCTGCTTTACTGCTGTATCCAATCCCTGTCCCCTAACTGATTATACTGTAATGTGGTTTTGCACGGCTGCAACCGTAAAGAATGAACCAAAGACGATAATTCTATCATGTTCAGTGGATTGACTCAGCGCATTATCGAACGCTTGCTCAATGGTATCGAAAGGGCTATGGCATTGATTAGCACTCTGCAGTAATGTACACACCGTATGGGTTGATGCAGAACGAACATTTTTTTGAAGTTGTCCAACAAACCAATGATCAATATCATTTATTAAGGGGTCAATGATTGCGGGGATATCTTTATCATTCATAACTGCAAACACCGCCAATAAACGTCCCTCCTTGCTGACATCTTTACGTGCATCCTTTTTTGCAGGATGACTTTGCAAGCGATGCGATAACATGGAGGATGCCGCTGGATTATGTGCAACATCAAAGATTATTGTTCGGTTCGCATACTGACTAATTTGATAACGGCCTGCCAAATGTAATTGTGATAGCGTTGTTTTCACTAGAGCCATATCATCAGAATCGGGTAACAAGCCACTGATATGCAATGCCTCTAAAGCCGCAGCAACGCTCTCTAGCGGCAACGAAGGCAAGGGTAGCATATGGCAATAAGCATTAGTTACCCATTCCCACTGTTCATTATTGGAAGATGGTATTGCGGAAAAATTTTGATTGATAACTGATATTTTATGACTTTGCTTTTCTTGCTCTGATATAAAATGACTAAGACTTTGCGTTAATACTGTTTCAGCAATAACAACGGGGTTACTACGCCGTGTAACACCCAATTTTTCTACGGCTATCGTTTCCCTATCACAGCCTAGCCACTCTTCGTGATCCACCGCGATGGAGGTTACAATCGCAATATCTGCATCGACAATATTAACAGCATCTAAGCGGCCACCTAAGCCCACTTCTAAAACAGCATAAGGAATTTTTTCTTGAACAAATATCCATAGTGCCCCTAAGGTGGCAAATTCAAAATACGTGAGTGATATATCTCCTCGCGCATGATCGATCGCCGCAAATGCGTCACATACGAGCGATTCGTCAACGGGTTCCCCGTCGATACAAATACGTTCACAGTAATGATGTAAATGCGGCGACGTATAACTCCCCACACGTAGACCTTGAGCAAGTAATACTTGCTCAATAGTCGTCACACATGAGCCCTTACCATTAGTGCCCGCCACTACGAAAGTGTATGCGTTGTTAATGGCTAGTGCGCCAGAATATTCGTGGCTGATAGTTGATGGAGCTTGGAGAAGGTTCAGCTGATTGGCGACCTGATAAACACGAGACAAGCCCAGGTCAATAGCTTTTGGGTGGAGAGTTTCTAGCCACGCCAACCAATCAGATAATTGAGTAAAGCGTGGCAAAGTTGATGGCATAGTAACGTTATCTAAGTATTGTGATTTACGTTGCCGAATAATGGGTAAATTTAGCTAACAATGCCCCCACTCTTTGACGCGCATCTTTACGATGAATAATCATATCTATTGCGCCATGATCTAATAGGAATTCACTACGCTGAAAGCCTTTAGGTAATTTTTGGCGAATAGTTTGTTCAATAATCTTAGGGCCAGCAAAACCAACGCGCGCACCGGGCTCTGCAGCATTAATATCGCCCAGCAATGCCAAACTCGCTGATACGCCGCCATAAACGGGATCAGTCATAAATGAGATATAAGGTGTGCCATTTTGCTTTAAGCGTTCAATCACAGCACTGGTTTTTGCCATTTGCATAAGAGAAATAAGCGCTTCCTGCATACGTGCACCACCTGTTGCGGCAAAGCAAACGAAGGGGATGTTTTCTTCCAGTGCAACTTGGGCAGCACGAGTGAACTTTTCACCCACCACATACCCCATAGAACCACCATGAAATGAGAACTCAAAGGCAACTGCAACCACTGGACGGCCATCAAGCAGGCCCTTCATGGCGACTAACGCATCTTTTTCGCCAGTTGCTTTTTGAGCAGCAGATAGACGATCTTTATACTTTTTAACATCTTTAAAATTCAAGCGATCTATCGGCTCAAGATCTGCTGATAATTCTTCACGCTCGCCTTCATCAAGAAAGATGTCTAAGCGGCGGCGGGCACCCACACGAAAGTGATGATCACATTTAGGGCATACATCGAGATTTTTCTCTAGTTCTGGTCTATACAATACCGAACTACATTTTACGCACTTTTTCCATAGACCTTCAGGTACACGGCTACCGCTGCTGCCTTTGGCAGCTGACCGACTGGGTACAATTTTATCTAACCAACTCATAAAATTCTCTTCTATTCTGTTCTGTCATTAGGCGAACACTCATGTGATCACCAAAAAATGTATTACCGAGCTTATTTGCTGGGCATCTGTGTTTAGCATTTATCTTTTAAGCGTCTAGGCCTTGGCGAAGATCTGCCGTTAACTGCCCAACTGCTGATACCACCACGTCGCTGGGCTCATTTTTCAATGAGCCCATTTTATCAACAAATACACTACCAACAACAGCTCCATCCGCATATTCTGCAACAGATTTTGCCGAAGCGCCGTCTTTTATACCAAAACCGACACATATTGGGAGGTCTGTGTGTTGACGAATAATATTCAGTTTATTTTTTACTGATGCAAGATCCAAATTGCCTGCACCTGTCACACCTTTTAACGACACATAATAAACAAAGCCGCTCGCTACGCGTACAACTTCTCGAATACGTTGGATCGTTGTCGTTGGCGCAAGAAGAAAAATATTGACTATGTTCACACGCTTAAGCTCATCGCTCAATAACATTGCTTCTTCGGGTGGCAAATCGACCGTTAATATCCCGTCAACACCAGCATCAGCTGCTCGGCTGGCAAAAGCACTATAGCCCATTCTTTCTATAGGATTAGCATATCCCATTAATACAATGGGCGTATCGTTGTCTGTTTCGCGAAACTGTTTCACCATTTCCATAGTGCTAGTCAGGCTCACATTATGTACTAATGCCCGCTCATGCCCCAATTGAATCACCAGCCCTTCTGCCATTGGGTCAGAAAAAGGAATGCCTAGTTCAATAATATCCGCGCCATTAGCTACTAAGGCATGCATCGCGTCGAGAGTAACGCCAGGGCTTGGGTCTCCGCTAACAATATAGGTCACTAATGCTTTTTTATTTGCTTGTTTTAGCGCTGACATACGCTGGTTAATACGATTCATGTTGCTCTTCATTTTAAACTGTTATTCCGTCTAGTTCTGCCATTGTAAGAATATCTTTATCGCCACGCCCGGATAAGTTCACGATAATAATTTTATCCGTCGACATACCTCTTGCCATGGTTTCGGCATAAGCCAGCGCATGACTGGTTTCTAAAGCGGGCATGATACCTTCAACCAGCGTTAGTTGCCTAAAGGCCGCTAGTGCCTCCTGATCATTCACAGCAACATACTTAGCGCGACCAATGTCTTTCAACCACGAATGCTCTGGCCCAACGCCGGGGTAATCTAAACCAGCAGAGATCGAATGCGTATCTATAATCTGACCGTTTTCATCTTCCATTAAATAAGTTCGGCTACCGTGCAAAACACCTGGAATACCATCGTTAAGCGGTGCTGCGTGACGACCAGTTTCAACACCATCGCCACCTGCCTCAACGCCGTACATGTCAACAGCTTCATCATTTAGAAATGGATGAAATAAACCAATGGCATTAGAACCACCACCCACACAAGCGACCAATGCATCGGGTAAACGACCCGCTTGATGCAAACATTGCTGGCGCGCTTCGCGCCCGATAATTGACTGAAAGTCTCTTACTAACTCTGGATAAGGATGAGGCCCAGCAACAGTACCGATAATATAGAATGTATCATCAACATTCGTCACCCAGTCTCGCATCGCTTCATTCATGGCATCTTTTAAGGTACGCGTACCTGATTTAACGGAATGTACAGTCGCACCCAATAACTTCATGCGATATACATTCAATGACTGGCGACGAACGTCTTGCTCACCCATAAACACTTCGCATTTAAGCCCTAAACGTGCGGCAACAGTGGCTGTTGCTACACCATGCTGACCAGCACCGGTTTCAGCAATCACCCGTGTTTTACCAGAATACTTAGCGAGTAACGCCTGCCCTATCGTATTATTTACTTTATGAGCACCAGTATGGT
>JBLHVX010000089.1:0-7590 GCA_047628835.1 Granulosicoccus sp. | reverse complement strand
GACCAAAATTGATGACGATTACTACTGGGATGGGGGCTTATTCTCTAATACACCACTCAAGCCTGCTTTTAAGTGCTTAGAAAATATTGGCAATGACGACAGTACAAAAGAAGTGATAATGGTAGAGCTATTCCCACAAAAAGGTAACGTCCCAAAAAACATGCCGGATGTATTTGATCGAATGATTGAAATGACATTTCAAAGTAAAGTGAGTTTCGATAAAAAAATGTACCAACGCACCAGCGACTACATTGATTTTATTAATGAGTTAAATGAAACACTGCCTAAGGATAGTCACTTACGCGACGCACCGGCCTTTAAACAATTGATGAGTTATAGCAAAATCAGCAAGCTAACTATGATCCAGCATTCTGAGCCCGAAAACTTATTAGGTGCATCTGATTTTACGGAAAAAACTATTAACCAGCGTATCGAACATGGATATAGAGATGCGAAGCAGCAGCTAGGCCTATAGTTAGAGGATGACGCACTTCAAGCTTGAAGTTAACCAACAAACTCTACCGGCTATCTAGAATGTAGCTGGTAGACGAATACTATTTTTTTATACGTTTACCACGGGTATTGTATCGTTTTTCTCTTGTTCATCGATACCCGACCACAACTCTATCGCTGCCGCATGATTGCCACCCGTTACCACTTTATTATCTTCAAACTGTAGTGGTTTTTTCTCTTCACTGACTCGATCAATCGTTAAATCGACAAAATTGAATAACGCTTTATCGGCTAACTGCGATGGTGATATTTTTGAGATAGCAGAAAAAATATTATCGGTTCGACCCGGCGTATCCTTATCCCATTGCTGCAACATCGCTTTAACGTTTTGGCGCTGTAGGTTTTCTTGTGAGCCACATAAGTTACATGGAATAATCGGAAATTGTTTATATTCTGCGTAGCGCTCAATGTCACTCTCTCGACAAAATGCCATCGGGCGAATAATAATATTCCGCTTATCGTCAGATAATAATTTAGGCGGCATCGCTTTTAAGCGACCGCCATGAAACATATTTAAAAACAGCGTTTCAACAATATCGTCTTTATGATGGCCTAGAGCTACCTTGGTTGCACCAATTTCTTCGGCAAAGCCATACAAGGTACCACGGCGCAAACGCGAACATATACCACAAGTCGTTTTACCTTCTGGTACTAAAGACTTCACCACGCTATATGTGTCTTTTTCGACAATATAATATGGCACACCTAGCGACTCTAGATACTCAGGTAGTATCTCTTCTGGAAAACCCGGTTGCTTTTGATCCATATTGACCGCCACCAACTCAAAATTAACGGGTGCACTCTTTTGTAGGTTTAACAAAATATCTAGCATGGCATAGGAATCTTTGCCGCCCGACACGCACACCATTACTTTATCGCCTTCCTCGATCATTGCGTATTCGGCAATAGCTTGCCCAACATGGCGACGCAAGCGTTTATGTAGCTTATTTAGCTTTAGGGTATGTTCGCGATGATCGCTATTAAGGATAGGAGCAGTGCTGGCAGTAAGAATCGGAGCAGTCATGAGATTTATGAGTTCAACGGTGTTTAAAATAGATGCTATGAGCACTTTATAGGGCGCGCATTATATACCCAAAGGAAGTGAATTACCGCCCTATAGACTACTAATTGACCTTGTCGGCGAAAGTATTCCCCCACCCACTATTAATAGGCAGCTTACTGTCGTCTTTTTCTCGTGTCGTTAAAATGTGAGCTATTTTTATACCTGTCAACGATTTATAAAAACACAATGAAAACAATGGCTTACAGAAATTAAAAATTAAATCAAAAAAATCTCTCGAATGGCATATCCATTGCTAATGTTTTATGGAGAAATGACGATAACATTCTTATAGACCTAACAAGAGATGTAAAAATATCATGGGATTGTTTAACCGCTTTATCGATCGCTTCAGTCATTCAGCTAATGACAATCATAACGAGCCAACTATTAACCATGACTGGATTCAAAGTTTTGAAAAATACCACTACTTAACCAATCTACAAGACAAGCGTCAGTTACTAGAAATCTTTGTTAAAGGAGAAAAAGGCAGCTTTCAAACCATGGTCGTCGGCATTGACTTTTTTGCCGGTTTATTTAGCTTAGACGCGTTCTCGCCACAATTATTAGTCCCTGAGTCGCTCATTGGTCATACCGTTATTATTCGCCATCAATCGCAGTGGCAACAATTAGATATTGAAGCCACTATTAACGAATGGTCGGCAGCGGATAGCTGTTTCCGTCTACTCCTACCTGTGGTGAGCGACTATCAACCTAGACGGCATCACACGCGCTTCCAACTCAATACCGACAAGTACTTAAAAAGTGAAATCAACCCGCTATATGGCGCGCCATGGTACGCAACGGTAAAAGATATTAGTGAAGGCGGCATGCGTATAGCCTTACCGGGCGATCTTCGCCCACACCTACAAAAAGATACCGTGCTGCCAAAATGCCAAGTGATGCTGGACAATAATACCTCAATTCAATGCCGAGGTATCGTTCGCGCATACACCTATTACTCCAAGCCTTATCGACATACTGAAATCAGTATCGCTTATCATAATATGAGCCAAGCCAACCAAACTGACCTACGCCGCTTTCTCAATTATGTGGGTGATGTTGCTGCCTAATGAACTGTGCATCAAGCCAGGATTTTACGGATTAAACATAGCTCTTTAAAGGTTAATCCGAAAATATAATCACACGTTTTATAATCACACCTCTTATAATCACACCTTTTATAAAGACACGTTTGCTATACTTCCTGCTTTATTTACTGAGAGCAGCAGTACTATGGATCTCGATTTCGATCGTCAACATATTTGGCACCCCTATTCATCTATCACGCAACCGGGCCCTATTTTCCCTGTAGAAAGCGCACAAGGTGTACATATTCACTTGGCTGATGGCAAAGTGCTAGTGGATGGAATGTCTTCGTGGTGGTGCGCACTACACGGGTACAGCCATCCGGTACTAAATCAGGCCATATGTGACCAAGTACAAAGAATGAGTCATGTTATGTTTGGCGGGCTAACCCATGAGCCTGCCATTGAGCTATGTAAAAAACTGGTAGCGTTAACCCCCCAGCCTTTAAATAAAGTCTTTTTAGTTGATTCCGGCTCTGTTGCTGTCGAAGTCGCGATGAAAATGGCTCTGCAGTACTGGCATTCACAACAGAAAAAAGACAAAAAGCGCTTCTTGTCTCTGCGCAACGGCTACCACGGCGATACCTTCGCCGCCATGTCGGTCTGCGACCCTGTTACGGGCATGCATGAATTATTTAACGATATATTAATGCCCCAGCACTTTACCGAAGCCCCGCAATGCGGCTTTGATGCTACTTGGGAAGACCACTATACTGATGACATCACCCAGCAATTAGAGCAACATCATCAAACCTTGGCAGCCGTGATAGTAGAACCTATCGTACAGGGCGCGGGTGGTATGCGCTTTTATTCACCCCGTTATTTACAAGAAGTACGACAACTCTGCGATAGCTATAATGTACTGCTGATTGCAGACGAAATTGCGACTGGCTTTGGTCGCACAGGTAAACTGTTTGCCTGCGAGCATGCCTCTATTAGCCCCGACATAATGTGTCTAGGTAAATCGATTACTGGCGGTATGATGACACTAGCAGCCACACTCTGCACCAGTCATGTGAGCGAGACCATTTGCAATGGTGAAGCAGGGATACTCATGCACGGCCCCACATTTATGGGCAACCCTTTGGCGTGCGCCGTGGCAAATGCCAGTATTGATCTACTGATTAACTCACCGTGGCAAGAGCGAGTTGCCTCTATAGAGGCACAATTGCGCGAAGAGCTATCACCACTAGATCAATTAAATGGGGTTAGGGATGTGCGTTGCCTTGGGGCTATTGGTGTAGTGGAGCTAGAAAACCCCATTGAACTTAATATCATACAACCCATGCTGGTGGATCAAGGGATTTGGGTCCGCCCCTTTGGTCGATTAGTTTATTTAATGCCCGCTTTTACTGCTCAAAAAGAAGACATTTCGACACTGACATCTGGGGTATCGAACGTCCTAAGGCAGCTTCTTAAATAGAGCGGTAAAACCTTTAATCAGCTCTCGTTATGTATTCATTCTATAAATCATTGGCTTTTTGTTGCATTGCAGCAAAGAACTGAACTACTATTAGCCAAGAGAAACAAAATAACAAAGCGGAATATAAAAAAACATCACTATTAACAGAAGCTTACGACCTTTAGTTAATGCTGAATATTGCCGTGGAAATTTACCGTATGCTTAACTGTACACTTAATTGGAGCTCACATGAGTCAACATTACCCATCGCTGGTCGCAGGTTTGCAGGATTCTGGTCACCATAAAGATATTACATCCCCTTACGATGGCTCTGTTATTGGCACGATTTCTACCGTTGATCCATTAGGCGCTAAACGTGCTTTAGAAACCGCTTACGAAATTTATCGTGACCGCAGTCGGTGGTTGTCTAAAGTTAAGCGCATTAGTATTTTAGAAAAGACTGCCGCTATCATGCGCGAACGTTTTGACGAATTGGCTCTAGAATGTGCCCGTGAAGGCGGCAAGCCCCTTACCGATTCAATTGTTGAAGTTAACCGTGCTATCGACGGCGTGCTCAACTGCATCGAATGTATTCGTAGTGATGCGGGCAAAGAAATCCCTATGGGCCTTACGCCTGCGTCGGAAGGACACTTAGCCTTTACTCGCCACGAACCTATTGGTGTCGTCGTTGCCGTAAGCGCCTTTAATCACCCATTAAACCTGACGGTTCACCAAGTCTGTCCTGCCCTTGCCACCGGTTGCCCGTTTATTATTAAACCTGCAGGCGCAACCCCTATTACCTGTTTACGCTTTGTGAAAATTTTACACGAAGCAGGCTTACCCGAAGAGTATGGCCAAGCTATTGTTACTGACTCAAGCAGCACCGCAACAGCACTGGTGACCGATGAACGTGTAGGCTTCTTTAGCTTTATTGGTAGTGCCGCAGTAGGCTGGATGCTGAAGTCTAAACTGGCACCCGGTGTCCGTTGCGCCCTAGAACATGGTGGTGTCGCGCCTATTATTGTAGAAGCCGATGCAGACTTAGACGACGCAAGCCCATTACTCGCCAAAGGCGGCTTTTATCATGCAGGGCAAGTCTGTGTGTCGGTACAGCGAGTGTTTGCCCATAGCAGTATTGCTGAAGATCTTGCCAACCGTTTAGCGACATTAGGCAGCGCCATGAAAATTGGCGACCCTACGTCTGCCGATACAGAAATCGGTCCATTAATTAACTCACGTGAGATCGATCGTATTGATCAGTGGGTACAAGAAGCCATCGAAGCGGGTGCAAAAGTCATTTGCGGCGCTAAGCGTTTAGATAACAACTGCTATGCAGCGACTGTTTTATTAAATGCACCAAAAGACTGCACCATTAGCAAAACTGAAATATTTGGCCCGGTTATTTGTGTTTATAGCTATGATGATGTGGATGATGCAATTGCAGAAGCCAACTCATTAATGTACGCATTCCAAGCGGCGGTATTCACCAAAAACATCGACAAGGCATTGCATATCTATAGCCAACTTGATGCGGCTGCGGTGATGATTAATAACCATACCGCCTTCCGCGTAGACTGGATGCCGTTCGCTGGTTTAAAACATTCTGGACACGGTATTGGTGGCATTCCTTATACCTATGAGGAAATGCAGGTGGCTAAACTGGCCGTGATTCGCTCGCCTTCTTTGGCTTAGAAGTACATTAAACTTCCTAGTATCATACCGGCGAAGCCCGTATGATTTTTATTTTTTCTTGCGTTATTTTTATACTTAGTTAGTGCCCATCCATAAATGGCTCGTCGCAAGGACAAATAAAAATAGTTATTCCTATTTAGGGGTGGGCACGTTAGTCCTTAGCTTTAGTAACGCTTAATAGCGGTGTATTCACCGTTGGTTTTGATGGTAATAGTCAGTGGCTGCTTGGTGCGGTTACGCCAAAACCAACCATGGCCACCATCAAACGCAGCTTCTAATGTACCTTCGCGTTTTGAATCAGAACCTTTATAGTAAGGGTGATATTTGATCTTTAGTTTTTTTGAATCACCGTGAACGTCAAAGTTTGATTTCCCACCATTGGTCTCCCAAATGTAATCAACCTTCGCTCCCTTAGCCATCGTGACTTTTACTTCTGTGCCTTCATCAGGCGCAAGAGAAAACGTCATTTTGTGGTTTTGATAAGCCGTATTGTTTGGAGCGGAAACTGAGGGCGTTTCTACCGTTTTAGTTTCTACTACTTTAGCAACCACCTTGTTCGCTTCGGCAATGTTGATTGTATCTGCTTCTGCTGCTTCCGCTAGCGAAATTCTTATTTCTCCCATGCGCTTTAGTCCTGTTAGCTCACCAAATCCTGTAGGGTCTATAGCGTATTCTGATGGCATAACCACTGCGACGAGTAAAACGCTCGCCACAATAGCCGCCACAATAGTTGACTTAATTAATGTTGCAGTGCACGGTAACTCCCTATCGGAAGGTATGTTTGAGTTATACATTGTCATATTCCTATTTAAATTTTTTGAATGTGGATTTATTAAACCTAAATACCGCAGTTGAATCTACTGCGACTGTCTAAGGCACGGAATCTAAAACGTTTTTCACTTTTTTAAGCTGCACCCGTAGGGTGGCTACGAGTTTGCCGAAAAAAGCAAAAAATTACTTTATATTCACACCTTAGCCACCCTCGCAACAATTCAACTGCAGTATTTAGGTTAAACGAAATAACCTGTCATCTGGTATCCCATTAGCAGAAAACCTAACATCATTATGAAAGCATTGGCGCTATAAGCATGTCGCAAAAAATTGTTTGATTTACGCCAATACGTAATAGCCATCAGAATGACCGCCAATGCCAAAAGCTGGCCAATTTCCACGCCGATATTGAAAAAAATCAAATTAGCCAATAGGCCATCTGTCGATAATTCATATTCCAAAATTTTAGTGGCTAGACCAAAGCCATGAAGCAGGCCGAATAGGCAGGTGGCTACTTTAGTATTGGGTTGAACCCCAAACCATCGTTGATACGCACCCATGTTATCCAATGCTTTGTAAACAATAGAAAAACCAATAATGGCATCAATAATGTACGCGCTAATACTTATTTCCATTAATACACCAGACAATAGTGTGACCACATGCCCAGCCGCGAAAAGGGTGACGTAAATGGTGACATCTTTCATGCGGTAGAGAAAGAAAATAACACCCAGCAAGAACAGCAAGTGGTCATAGCCCGTCATCATGTGTTTTGCACCCAGATATATAAAAGGAATGACATGGATTCCTGTGGTTTCTTGGATATACCCTTTGTCACCCACGGTGACACCGTGGGCCCAAGCATCGGGAATTATCCCGAACAATCCAATCCACATTAGACCTAAGCCTATAGCGGTGTATAGACGATCTTTTGCATAATATTGTTGAAAAAATTGAAGCATAAAAGCTTTCTCCATTCATAAAATCACGGTGGTTAGAAAATTACGGGTGACGCACAAAATATGAGCATCTACCTTACAGAAAGTAGATGCATACGCCTTGAG
>JBLHVX010000088.1:0-7734 GCA_047628835.1 Granulosicoccus sp. | reverse complement strand
CCTCATCATGGCAGTAAAACTTCCTCAAGTAAGATGTTTGTCGATTATGTAGAGCCGGATTTTGCGGTAGTTACTGCAGGCTATCAAAACCAATATGGTCATCCCAACCAGCAAGTGCTGATGCGTTATCAGCAGGTGGGCAGCGATGTTATTAATACCGCTACAGCGGGAGCTACCCAGTTGTTGTTAGATGATAACGGTGAGCGCTGGCACATAGTAAAATGGCGAGAAAAATACCAGCGTTATTGGTATTAAAACACTATAGGGGGGGGCTAGTAATTTATAGCGGCGCTTGCGGCTTACCGATAGCACCATTTTGTTCATTTAACATCGCCTGCTGCTCAAGGATAAGTTCTTTAACATCATCATCTAATTCTATTTCATCGGGATTAAATTCGTTTTCTGGCATGAGATGAATATCTAATGATTTGCGTCGACCAAATAATAAGTCGGCCATTTGGTTAATCATCTTTTTGCGTCGCGGATCAGGGTGAGACGATTTCAATAACTCGCTTTGCGCTTTTTTGTAAAATCCATTGGCTGCAATAACCCCGTTTTTTACATACGCTTTATGCCCTTGTACAATATTCGATATAACTTTAACTTGTAGCTGTAACCAATTGATTTCCTGTATTAAAGACTGTAAGTCTTGATTTGATATTTTCCCCGCCATCTGCTGTCTACGTAAAACATTTAACGATTCCGATAAGTAAGCTTGATAACGTGCCATTTGTGCATCGCTTTTACATATGCGAGAAAGGTAGCGCGGGCTAGAATCATCACTGAGTTCTTGGGCACGGACTTCGGCATTGCTCAAGCCTGCTTTTAGGTAGGCCGCTTTATCATCAATGTCAATCATGACTTCATAATGAGACAGAATTTCATCATTCACCAGCTTAGGTATTATTCTACTTTGACATAAGTTGTCGAGGACTAGTACCACATCTTCTAATTCCTCTACACGCACTTTCATCTTTTCTAGTTTAAAAGCGGTTTGCTTGGCTTTTTCAACTAAATAGTTGCTATAACCGACAACACTCATGGCGAGGGCCGCAATAGCTATCAATAATATTAAGCTGGAAAAGGCTGTCATAAATCGTTTCTGCTCGTCTATAACTTAGTTAAGGTAACTAATATAGCTATCGGCGGTATCAATAAATCCTTTAACGATTGTGTTATTTTTATTTAAAACAAATGCTTACAGAGGTAATGTGATATTGATTATCTCCTTCAAAAGGCACATGATTGCTATTTTTTAAGCCTAATTTTTTGAGGCAGACTTAAAAATAATAACAATATTTACTTGACCCGAAGCATCACAGCACTTATATATGCCATCCTTTGCCACAACACTGGGCTATCCTGTAAGCAGCCCTTGTATTATTTGCGTTAGCAAATTGATCCGATTTGGCTAATTAATCAATTATCACCATTTTTAAATAGAGAAAACCTTATGGGTAAATCGCTTGTTATCGTCGAGTCACCGGCTAAAGCAAAAACAATCAACAAATATCTAGGTAACGACTTTATTGTAAAGTCGAGTATCGGGCATATTCGTGATTTACCTACTAGTGGATCGTCAAAAACCCCTGTTGATACGAAAGCTAGAGCTAAACAGGCGGCACTAACACGTAAAATGTCTCCAGAAGATAAAGTCATCCATAAGGCCAAAAAAGGCCGTGAGCAGCTAATTAAGCGAATGGGCATCGACCCAGAAAACAATTGGGCTGCCCATTACGAAATCTTGCCAGGCAAAGAAAAGGTGGTGGAAGAGCTAAGAAAGCTCGCTGCCACTGCCGACACCATCTATCTCGCAACGGATTTGGATAGAGAGGGAGAAGCCATTGCATGGCACTTGCAACAAGCTATCGGTGGCGATGAAAGCCGTTACCGCCGAGTCGTGTTTAACGAAATCACTAAAACAGCGATCCAGAAAGCCTTTGAAACCCCAGGTTACTTAGATCAGCACCGTGTTGATGCACAGCAAGCTCGACGCTTTTTAGATCGTGTGGTGGGCTATATGGTTTCGCCACTGTTGTGGGAAAAAGTAGCACGAGGCTTATCCGCGGGTCGAGTCCAGTCTGTTGCGGTGCGCTTAGTCGTAGAACGTGAACGCGAAATTCGCGCGTTTATACCCGAAGAATATTGGGATATTTTTGCGTCGCTACTCACTGCTGATAAGGCAGGTATTCGCTGCGAAGTGAAAAAATATCAAGGGAAAGCGTTTCGCCCTGATAATGGCGACGACAGCATGGCAGCCGTTGCTGCGCTCGAAAATTCCGACTATACCGTTATCAAACGTGATGATAAACCCACTAGTTCTAAGCCATCATCGCCTTTTATTACCTCAACATTGCAGCAAACGGCCAGTACACGCTTAGGCTTTGGTGTGAAAAAGACCATGATGATGGCTCAGCGTTTATACGAAGCTGGTTACATCACTTATATGCGTACTGATTCAACCAACCTTAGCCAAGAAGCGGTTGGGTCTTGTCGTGACTATATTGTAGAAAATTACGGTAAAAAATATTTACCTGAAGCGCCCATTAGTTATTCAAGCAAAGAGGGCGCACAAGAAGCGCATGAGGCGATTCGCCCATCGAATGTTACCGTATCTCCGACTCAGCTGAGTGGTATGGAGCGTGATGCAGAGCGTTTATATACTTTGATTTGGCAGCAATTTGTTGCATGCCAAATGACTCGTGCGGAGTTTACTAGTACATCGATTGTGGTGCAGGCGGGTGACTTTGAATTGCGCGCACGCGGTCGCATTATCCGTTTTGATGGTTTTATGCGCGTACAGCCGCCAGCCGGCAAGAAAGAAGAGGACGTGCTGCTACCAAACATCGCCGTAGGGGATGTGTTGTCACTGAAGCAACTTGATCCTAAGCAGCACTTTACCAAGCCCACAGCACGTTATACAGAAGCCAGCTTGGTTAAAGAATTAGAGAAACAGGGTATTGGTCGACCATCGACTTATGCGTCTATTATTTCAACGATACAAGACCGTGGTTATGCGCATGTTGATAACCGTCGATTTTTTGCCGATAAAATGGGTGATATCGTCACTGATAGATTGGTCGAGAACTTTGATGATTTATTAGATTACGGCTTTACCGCAAAAATGGAAGCCTCTTTAGATGATGTGGCAGATGGCAAGAAAAATTGGCGCGAGCTATTAAATGAATTTTATACCGGTTTTGTCAGCAAGCTGAATCAAGCAAAGGCTACCGACACAGGTATGCGTTTAAATGAGCCCACTGAAACCAATATCAGTTGCTCTAGCTGTGAGCGTCCTATGCAAATCCGTACCGCAAGTACAGGTGTGTTTTTAGGGTGTTCGGGTTATGCCTTGCCGCCGAAAGAGCGTTGTAAAACCACCATGAATTTGGTGTCTGGTGACGAAGCTGTTAGCGTTGATGAGGGCGATGAGGCAGCAGAAGAAGCAGAAGTTAGACAATTAATTAACAAGCGTCGTTGTTCGATTTGTAATACGGCAATGGATAGCTATTTATTGGATGAAACACGTAAATTACATATCTGCGGTAACAACCCGGATTGCTCTGGCTATGAAGTAGAGGCCGGCACATTTAAAATCAAAGGCTATGAAGGGCCAGTTTTAGAATGTGATAAATGTGGCAGTGATATGCAACTCAAGACTGGGCGTTTTGGTAAGTATTTTGGTTGTACTAGTGACGATTGTAAAAACACGCGTAAATTATTACGTAGCGGGGAAGCGGCACCACCAAAAATGGATCCTGTTCCTATGCCTGAACTGGATTGCGTCAAAGTGGACGATACGTATATTTTACGTGACGGCGCCAGCGGCTTATTTCTTGCGGCGAGCCAATTTCCTAAAAATCGTGAAACCCGTGCACCACTGGTTGCTGAAATCATCCCACATAAAGATGAAATAGATCCAAAGTACACCTTCTTGTTTTCTGCTCCCACGGAAGATAATAACGGTAACCCAACACTGATTCGCTTTAGTCGAAAAACTAAAGAGCAGTATGTACAGTCGGAGGTGGATGGTAAAGCAACAGGTTGGAAAGCATTTTATGAAGGTGGCAAATGGGTAGTCACTGAGGCACCGGTTAAGCGTAAAGCTGCAGTTAAGAAAAAAGCAGCACCTAAAAAGAAAGCCGTTGCTAAGAAGAAGGCGGCACCTAAGAAAAAGGCGACAGCAAAGAAATAGTCGTCGTTAATATCAGACAATAAAAAGGCCTCATGATGAGGCCTTTTTATTGTCTGTGTATTTGAAAATCATATGATGAATATGTACTGTTTGTCTCATAATGTTTTCGTGTCGGTTATTTTATGAGTTGCATCGTATGGTTATTTACAACTAATAAGAATACCGTGGCATTTCCCCTCGGTAGCGGCAACTTCCATTGCTTCGATGTCGCAAGCGTCAAAGCATGTTTGTTCAGCTATTACATTATGGCTATTGCCTTGTGCTAAGGCTTGCCAGATAACCCAGCGGGCATCATCAGTTGCATTCACATGAACAATACGTAAGCGTGATAAATTTGCGCCTAGCGATTCCAGCAATGTTTTATTCACCACTCTAGAAGTGATCCATGTTGTCCAACGGTCTGATGTTTGTTGTGTCAGGGAGGCGATAATAGGTGAAATAATGGTGCTATTGTCGGTAAAGCTAGGAATGATGACTTCAGATACTGCACGTGTCTTAGCTCGGCCATTGTCAGAACGCCCGAGCTCAGACGGTATTGATTGCATCGCATAAGCGGAATGGATATGGCTATTCGCAGCAATAGAGGCATTATGTGCAGTGGCAGTATTCATCATTATTTATCTCGTTATTTCTACTATTTTTCTTTTTAGTTACATATGTTTTAGCTACTAGGTTATTCTGCTATTAGTTCTTTAGCTGCGGCGGATAACGCCAACACTGAGACCTTCGATAGCAAAAGCCTCTTCGCTTAAATCGACAACGATGGGGGCATACTCTGGATTTTCTGCAAACAGCTCGACAATCTGGCTATTCGCGTCACGCTGAAAGCGCTTTACTGTCACTTCATCACCGATACGAGCCACTACAATTTGGCCATTACTCACTTGCTGAGTTTGGTGCACTGCTAATAAGTCACCATCGAAAATACCTACATCTATCATGCTTTCACCCTGGACTTCAAGAAAGTAGTCGGCACTGGGCTGAAAGAATTCGCGGGGTATGGCGCAATAATCTTGTACGTGTTCCTGCGCAAGAATAGGGCTGCCAGCAGCCACTCGACCCACAATCGGGATACCAGGGTCATTTTTTGATTCGTCGGCTGGTAAGCGAATACCGCGTGATGCACCGGGTACCATTTCAATGGCGCCCTTACGAGCAAGCGCGCGTAAATGTTCTTCTGCTGCATTTGCTGATTTAAAACCAAGTGATGTAGCGATTTCGGCACGCGTAGGTGGATAGCCGGTTTCTGCTATGTTTTGCTTTATCAACATAAGGACTTGTTCTTGCCTAGATGTCAGCTTGATCATAAGTTACTCCGTGAATAGTAGTGTTTTTTTATACAGTGCTTCGCTCGCTGTTAACTTTATACAGTGTTATATACAGTAGTGCAAATGATTGTTGAAAATAGCTGTACTAATTTTGTCGTATTGACAGCTGAGGGGCATAAACGTATGTTGTTCGGCTTATCTAAACCTAGGAGGCTGTCCGAGAATAGAGAACCTACTGCGGGAAAGCTATTTTGGCGCATTTTTCCGACCATTTTCGTGAAATAGAACCACTATTCACCTCAAATGTTCAAAAAAATTCACTCAAAATTACTTTCCCTCGCGACGGCTTCTATTCTCGGACAGCCTCCTACCAGTGATTTGGAACTCTATATGCTTCGCGGCTCAGTTATTATTGATATTGCAGGAACATCTCTTACTGAAGATGATAAGAAGGTCTTGGCACACCCGTTGGTGGGCGGAATTATTTATTTTGCGCGGAATTATGAATCGGTAGCGCAAATCACCTCACTTAGTCAAGATGTTCGTCAACACCGACCTGATATTTTAATAGCGGTGGATCAAGAAGGCGGGCGAGTTCAACGTTTTAAAACAGGTTTTACACGCTTGCCTGCGATGCAACGTTTTTTGCCGCTCTACCGTAAAAATCAGCAGGCGGCGCTGTCGTTAGTTGAAGATTGTGGCTGGTTAATGGCGGTAGAGTTATTGGCTGTTGGTGTTGATCTTAGTTTTGCACCTGTTTTAGACGTAGATGATAATTTTTGCCAAGTCATCGCCGATCGAGCGTTTTCCCCCAAGCCTGAAGAAGTGACTGAGTTAGCGGGTGCGTTTATGCGCGGTATGCAAGATGCGGGGATGGCGACCACAGGCAAACACTTTCCCGGTCATGGTAGTGTTTCTGGCGATAGTCACGCGGTATCGCCAGTAGATAATCGCACCATGGAAAAAATCGCTCAGCATGATTTAATTCCTTTTAAAAATTTATTGCCATCACTTCATGCGGTGATGCCTGCGCATATTATTTTCCCCAAAATCGACTCGTTACCCGTCGGCTTTTCGCCATATTGGTTACAAACACAGTTGCGTGAAATATTATGTTTTGATGGGGTTATTTTTAGTGATGACTTAACCATGGAAGGTGCTGCCGTTGCCGGTAATTATGGTGAGCGAGCAATCGCCGCGATAGATGCAGGCTGCGATATGATTTTAGTCTGCAATAATCGCGAGGGAGTTTTAGAAACTTTGGCGGCTTTAGATGCATACCCACAAGTGAATAATGTTGAGCAGCGCAATACTCGTATTGCTCGAATGCAAGCGACTAGAAAATGGTCTGTCGATGAGCTGCAAGGTACCCATCGCTATACAGCCACAACAACGATCATTGGCGCAATGACGGGAGTAACCTCATGCTAAAGATATTAACACGTAAAGAAGAGCAGCAGCCCTCGGTGTTCCTTGAAGAGTCAGATGAGCTATTTAACCTGCAAGAAATTAATGATGCATTAGAATTAATGGCCAGTGTGATTTCTAAAGAGTATCACGATAAAAACCCACTCGTCATTGGTGTAATGAATGGTGCAGTTGTGACTATGGGGCATTTGCTACCTAAGTTTTCGTTTTTGTTAGAAGCCGATTATTGCCATGCCACACGCTACGGTAAAAACACATCGGGCGGCGAAATCACCTGGTTAGCGCACCCGATTAAGCCATTATTAAATCGCCATGTATTACTCATCGATGATATTTTTGATGAGGGCGTGACGCTTAAGCACATCGCTGAATATTGTAAAAAGCAGGGCGCATTATCGGTAAAAACTGCCGTATTATTAGATAAGCAACATCAGCGTAAGGTGGAAGGGTTTTCTGTTGATTACTCGGCGTTATCGGTAGAAGATTGTTATGTTTTTGGTTTCGGTTTGGATTACAAAGGGTATTACCGTAATGCACCGGGTGTGTACGCAGTCCCTGAGTATTTATTATAAATTGAGACTTTTACACGGATAGAGATTTTATTCTCAGGCACCAACAGTAGGCGCCTCTAGGGTACGTAGAAAACGCACGATCAATCGGTAGGGAACCGATTCAGGCAGTTTGCTGGTCGAAGACCTAGCAGCAAGGACGGTGCTAGTCCAAAAAGGGAGTTTATATGTATACCGTCATGCGGCACCGTGGTAAATGACCGATTTAGTACGTTTTTCCTTGGTACCCCTTTGTAGTTTAACTTGTGGGGTAAACGCAGCATGAGGATGAAAT
>JBLHVX010000087.1:0-7793 GCA_047628835.1 Granulosicoccus sp. | reverse complement strand
TCAACTTCTTTACGCGAGCCTTCTAGCGTGTCTTCAATATCGTATACGCTTTCATATCCCGCTAAAGTTTGTTTAAGCGCACGCACCGAGTCCGCCAAGACTTGCTGATTATTAGCGGTAACATTGACGCGAAAACGCAATGCTTTTCTATTTGCATTGATGGTATAACGCAAATCCAATTCTTTAACGCCCGCTAGCTCACCAATAGTATCCCGCCAGCGATCTTTCACTTGAAGAATATTCACCGTCCTGTCTTCTGCGGGCAATAATGCAACGCGTACGCGTACACTATTGTTCGAAGCTACTGAGCGTATTGCACGAATAAATGGTTGTTCACCGTTAATACTCACTAATTCCTGATCTGCTTTTAGCGCATAAGCCGCCTGTTCTATTTGTTGCTGAACACGTTTTACATCGGCAAAGGCAACCCCTTCAGGTAACGTGGCTGAAATGCGGATACTGTTAGAAGTGGCCTGAACTTTAAACGATGATTTTACGTAGCCGCCCGACAGATACATAGCCATCACTATTACAAAAAACATTAAAAATAACGTTAAAGTTTGCCCGTTAACTCGTAATGATTTTTCTAAGAAAGGACGATAATATTTTTCGGCCAACGCCTCCATGCCCAAAGACATTTTTTCACGCAATCGAGAAAACCCAAAAAACAATACATTTCTATTGTTAGTTTCTTTATTGCTTATTTTTTTTGAATGCGATAAATGCGATGGTAATATTAAGAGTGACTCAATCAACGAAAATAACAAACAGACAATAACCACCACACCAATGGGATACGCTAAAGAACCCATCCATCCGGGCAAGCCAAAAATACCCGAGAAAAAAATCACCGTACTGATCACCGCAAACAATACCGGCTTATAAACAAACAGCGTGCCCGACATAGCCGCAGCGATACCATGTTCGCCACGCCGCTGACTCGCATAAACACTTTCGCCTACAATAATGGCATCGTCCACCACAATACCTAAGGCCAGTAAAAAACCATACATGGACAACATATTAATGGTAATACCTGTGTAAGGTAGTAACACAAATACTCCGACAAATGATGTCGCAATACCTAGGCTCACCCAGCCCGCTAACGTAGGCGTTAAAAATAGCATCAACACAACAAAGACTAATACCAAACCACTCACGGCATTTTTTAGCAATAAGTTCATTCGACTTTCAAAAAGCAAAGAACGATCACGCCAAATGGTCAATTCCATATTGGCAGGTAAACGTGGGCGCAGCTGATCAATAGCGGCTTTTGTTTCAGCGGCTGCATCGAGTACATCAGGAGGAGTTGTCGTATACAACTCTAAGTAAGCAGCGGGCTGCCCGTTAAAGTTATCTTCACTATCTTCATCGGCAAAGCCATCGGTAATCGTGGCAATATCGCCCAGTAATAATTGCGCGCCATCGTCATTCGCGGTTATTACAATGTTTGCGAATTCTTGCTCAGTATAGGCTTGACCACGCGTTTGCACTTGCACATTACCGGCGTCAGTTTTAACCGTTCCGCCAGGAACATTAAGTGATGATCGGCGAATACTCGTCGCAATTTGCTCTAAGGTTAATTGATATTGACGGAGTGTGTTTTCTGATACTTCTATCGACATCTCGTTATTACGTACACCTTCGATATCAACACTCGCTATCGATGGCAATAATGTCATTTCATCACGTAACCATTGCGCCGTTTCTTTTAAACGCTGTTCGTCAGCATTACCATGAATGGCGATACTCATTAACGGTCGCTTAGGGATCACTTCTCGCACATTCACCGTGTCTACTTCGTCAGGTAAAGTCGTAATTCCGTCAATTCGGGTCTTCGCATCATTGAGTAAACGTTGTCCATCGTAATCCTCAAGTATAGTTAATGTTACTTGACCCACACCTTCTCGTGCCGAAGAAAAAATTTCATCGATACCCTCTAAATCCGCAATCGCTTCTTCTAGGCGCACCACCACTTGCTGCTCAACTTCGCTTGGGCTAGCACCGTTATACGCTGCACTAATAGTAATGTTGCTCTGATCCGTTTGAGGGAAAACAGTTTTTCCCACTGTGGGGATATTTTTTAAACCAACGAATAAAATCACTACCATCAATAAATTGGCAGCAATCGGGTTTTGAATAAACCATTCAACAATACGTTTCATAAAATCGCGCTTTGGCTAAGGTGATCGTTAATAAACATTAAGGGGAAGTGACAGAAGTAACGACAGTCACTTGCATACCCGGTTTAAGTACCCGCGGATCACTAATGACTAGCTGATCACCTGCCGAGAGGTCACCCTGCACCCAAACATTAGTACCATCGGTACGAACACGCTGCACACTGCGCTGCTGGATGCGCTCATTCGCCACCAGATAAACCCACTGCTGATCGACTAACGATTTTACTGGAATAGATATAAGCTGTTCGACGACTTTTCCTTTGATGGCTGCATCAACAAACAAGCCCATCACTAATGGATAATCGTGCAACTGCCTATCAAAAGGCCGCTGAACTCGCACAACGGCTGAATAAAAACGGGTAGTTTCATCAACAATCGCGCCAGTCCTAACAAGCAACGCTTGCCATTGACGCGCTTGCCCTGCGACGATCGCTGATAGCACAACTGGGCGTTGCTCATCTTGATCAAACACGGTGCCTAGTGGCAGTCCTAGAAAAGCGACTTGCTTATCACTCAACGGTAAGTGAATTTCTGCGCTCTCACTATCGTAAATATCGGCAATAGTCGTTCCCGCTGTGACGTACTGTCCAGCATCCACATAACGCTTTGTAGCACGTCCTGAAAACGGCGCTTGAATGGTCGAACGCTGAACATTTAAACGGGCAATGTCACGTTGTGCCCTTGCAGAATCCAATTGGGCTTGCGCGGCATTGACTTGAGGCTTGCGCAGCGACAAGGCATTCGCTTCTTTATTACCTAAGTCACGCCATTCCCGTTTTGCCTGTCGCGCCTGACCTTTTTCTAAAGCGAGCTCACGGGTCGCTGCGGCAATTTGTGCTTCAGCCTCGATAAGGCGATATTGGTAATCACGGCCATCCAATGTGATCAAAGTATCGCCATCGGCAAATATACCGCCATCGGCAAAATGCGTATTGATTGTGCTCACACGACCAGATACCTCAGCAAGCAGCTGAATTTTTCGACGCGGCTCAACTGTTCCTTGCGTATTCACAGTCAATGTTTGGGTTTGCGGATTAACCTCCATCACAGAAACGACTGGGGGCACAGCAGGTACCGAGGGGCGTGCTTTGGGCAGCGGCCGAAACCAATATAACGCTGCGGCAATTAACGCTCCTATTAGTAAGATAACAATGATGTTAACTGAACCTTTATGACGGTTCATCTGGCACTTCATCTGGTTTTTCCTCACTACATAAAAAAAGTTATATTTCAAGACTGTTTATACGCTGGGTTTTACGCATAATGCCATACTTTCGTTCTATAAATAACGCTACCTAATAGTTTTGGTAGTCATTCGCTTCGACAAGAGCGCTATACCACCCTGCACTCTTTTGTCTTTGACTTACGCGCTAACAACAAGTGATTTTTTATGACCAGCATTTACCAACGTATTGCCGATGAGCTCTCTGTCCAACTTACACAAGTCACTGCCGCTGTTGGCTTGTTAGACGAAGGGTCAACCGTACCCTTTATTTCGCGTTACCGAAAAGAAGTCACCGGTAGTCTCGACGATACCCAAATGCGACAACTCGAAGAACGCTTAGGTTATTTACGTGAACTAGAGGATCGTCGCGCTGCCATCATTAAAAGTATTGATGAGCAAGATAAACTCACCCCTCAATTAAAGGCGGATATTACGGCCGCAACCACTAAAAACCAGCTCGAAGATATCTACTTACCTTATAAACAAAAGCGCCGCACCAAAGGCCAGATCGCGATAGAAGCTGGCCTAAGCCCCCTAGCCGATGCACTCTATGAAAACCCAACACTGACACCCGATGACGAAGCAGAAAAATATCTTAATGAAGAGCTTAAGATTGCCAGCACAAAAGACGCATTAGACGGTGCCAAGTATATTTTAATGGAGCGTTTTAGCGAAGATGCTAAGTTATTAGGCACATTGCGCGCGTTTTTATCGGACAACGGGCTGATTACTGGGGCCGTTTTAAAAGGCAAAGAAGATGAAGGGCAGAAGTTCAGCGATTATTTTGACCATCAAGAACCGTTAAAAACCCTACCGCCTCACCGAGCACTGGCTTTATTCAGAGGACGCAACGAAGGCTTTCTTTCGCTCAATCTTATCGTCGATACAGCCGATCTAGCTGACAAGCATCCTTGTGAAGTAATGATTGCTCAACATTGGGATATCGTCGACGAACAACGCCCCGCCGATAAATGGCTCAGTGAAGTCGTGCGTTGGACATGGCGTATCAAGCTGTTGACTCACATAGAAACCGATCTATTTTCGGCTGTACGTGAGCGTGCAGAAGCGGATGCTATTAGTGTATTTGCTAACAACTTGAATGATTTACTCTTGGCAGCACCCGCTGGTCAAAAAGGCACTATTGGCCTAGATCCCGGTTTACGTACCGGCGTTAAAGTTGCCGTCATTGATGAAACCGGCAAGGTATTAGATCACGGGGCTATTTTCCCTAATATGCCACAAAAACGTCTGCAAGAAGCCGAAGCAATACTGGTTAACTTTTGCCAAAAATATCAGGTCGAACTCATCGCTATTGGTAACGGTACGGCATCGAGAGAAACGGAGAGCTTTGCTAATGATGTACTCAAGCGTCATCCTGAACTGCGCGCGAAAACGGTTATAGTCAGTGAAGCTGGTGCATCGATATACTCTGCGAGCGAATTTGCTGCTAAAGAATTCCCTGACTTAGATGTGACCATACGTGGCGCCATATCCATTGCTCGCCGCTTACAAGATCCACTTGCCGAACTGGTAAAAATCGAGCCTAAGTCTATCGGTGTAGGCCAATACCAACATGATGTATCCCAAGCCAAGCTCGCGAAAGCGCTCAATGCAACGGTAGAAGATTGTGTAAATGCGGTTGGCGTAGAAGTCAATACCGCATCCGCGCCTTTATTGGCGCGAGTTTCCGGTTTAAATCAAACTATCGCCAATAATATTGTGGCATTTCGTGATCAAAACGGGCGTTTTACCCGCCGCGAGCAACTCAAAGATGTGCCTCGCTTGGGTGATAAGACCTATGAGCAAGCCATTGGCTTTTTGCGTATCGCTAATGGCGACAACCCTCTCGATGCCTCAGCAGTTCACCCTGAATCTTATGTCGTGGTAGAAGCGATGAGCCAGCAATTAAATACGCCGGTTCACCGCCTACTCAATGACACCACCGGTATTCGCTCACTTAAGCCCCAAGACTTTACCAACGAGCGGTTTGGCTTACCTACAGTAGAAGATATTTTCAAAGAACTGGAAAAACCCGGTCGAGATCCTCGCCCTGAGTTTAAAACCGCCACTTTTAAAGAAGGAGTCAACACACTTAAAGATCTGCAACCTGCCATGATCTTGGAAGGTGTGATTACCAACGTGACCAATTTTGGTGCTTTCGTTGACATTGGCGTCCACCAAGATGGTTTGGTACATATTTCCGCATTATCGAATACTTTCGTCAAAGATCCGCGCACCGTCGTAAAAGCCGGTGATATCGTTAAAGTAAAAGTAATGGAAGTAGATGTTTCAAGAAAGCGTGTCGCTTTAAGTATGAGGCTTGAAGACGATGTAAGCACTCACACTGAGTCAGACACCGAGAGCCCAACGGCCAAACAGGCGCAACGCAATCAGCATAAACGTAGCCACGCCCCAACACCGCCTAAGCCCTCTATGGGCTCTATGGGCGACCTACTGAAAGCAGCTATGAATAAGCCTGGCGGCAAATAATAATACTTAAGCAAGGATGCCGTCGCAACCTATACGATACACAATTTACAATACGCGGTTCCTAATTGGCATTTTATTAGGCAAGAGTGAAATTCCTATACTACTATTGTAAGAGAACCTTAACTATTCAATAAACTACATAGTCATAAACGAATGAGCCAACAAATAGTGCTGAGCGAAGACCATCGCGATTGCTTACAAGAAATCAGTAATGTGGCTATGGGGCAAGCAGGTGATCACCTTGCTCGCCTCTTAGATGCCTTTGTGATCTTGTCTATACCTCATGTTGCGCTGCTCTCTCCTAGCGAAATAGCCATGGCCGTGCAGACGGTAGACAATCATAATGTATCTGGCGTATGCCAAGGCTTTATCGGCGGAGGCATTTCAGGTGAGTCGATGCTGCTATTTAACGATACCAGCTTTAATGACCTTGCCAAACTAATGGGTTACGAAGAAGAAGTGTCCGGAACCGCAGAGCGTGAAGTATTAATTGATGCGACGAACATATTAGTAGGGGCTTTATTACGTGGCATTGCAGAACAACTCGATATCGAATTTAGTTTTGGTCCGCCAGCTATTTTAGGCCAACACCAAGAACTTGATAAATTGCTGAGTTCTAAAAACGTACGCTGGAATCAAGCCTTGGTTATCGAAGTGGGTTATCAAATAGAAAATCATGATGTGCAATGCGATTTATTAGTAGTCATTACTGAACGCTCTTTGTACTATTTATTAAATAAATTAAACTACTTATTGGATTAACGAACGGTCATGCCTGAGCAAAACAAAATGCTTAATGATTTTCGCTGGATTATGGATGTTGTCCAGACTATTGATGTAGGCCTTGTGCTATTAGACAAGGACTACAAAGTGCATCTATGGAATGGTTTCATGCAAAACCATAGTTCAACGACCGCAGAAGAAGTCATTGGGTACTCGCTATTTGACTTATTTCCCGAAATTGATGAAAAGTGGTTTCGCCGCAAAGTACAGTCAGTCTACGTACTCAAAAATTCAGCCTTTACCACGTGGGAACAGCGTCCCTATTTATTTCGCTTTGACAACTACCGGCCCATTACTGGCAAGGCCGAGTTCATGTATCAAAACAGTACCTTTATTCCCATACAGAGTTTAGATGGCAGCACCGAGAGTATTTGTGTCATCATTTATGATGTGACCGAGCAAGCGGTTAATAATATTGAACTCGAAAAAGTGAATACCACTTTAGAATACATTAGCAGAACCGATGGTTTAACGGGTTTATTAAACCGCAAGACGTGGGAAGACTTACTCGAAAAAGAGTTTGCGAGGGAGTCACGCTATCACGAAAATTGCTCGTTGATCATGTTCGACATCGATCACTTTAAGAAAGTTAACGATAATTATGGCCACCCTGCCGGCGATGAAGTTATTCGGCAAACCGCCGACATAGTCGGAGAATCTATTCGTAAAACCGATATTGCTGGCCGTTATGGTGGCGAAGAGTATGTGATTTTATTGCCTCATACTTCTATTGACTCAGCTTATGTTCTAGGAGAGCGCATCCGTAAAAAGATTGCAGCAAAACCCGCCTTCTATGAAGGCGAGGTCATTAACTATACCGTGAGCCTTGGAATAGCTTCGTTCCACGAATCACTTAAAAACCCAACCCATTGGATCGATTGTGCTGACAAGGCACTTTATGAATCTAAACAGTCAGGACGAAACAACACCCACATTTACCAATACCCAGAAACACCTAGCGATGGTGGATGAGTACTAATACAATTTTTCATCTACTCTTACCGAGAGCTCATTTCAACGTTGTTTAGTGCTCGTGGCTACCGCTCTTACCTACTACTAATCAGTCGCTTATTATTCGAAGCCCATATTTTCACATCACCAACGATAATCAT
>JBLHVX010000086.1:0-7868 GCA_047628835.1 Granulosicoccus sp. | reverse complement strand
CAATCCGCTAGAACAAAGAACCCGGAACGCTGGAGCGGCGTCATTAGAAACTGGAATCATATTGATGAAGTTTATCTCAACCCCGAAAAAGGGAAAAGCAAGGTAGTAGGAGTCAGGCGGCATAATTTTTACACATCAGGCGTCAACTCTATTGAAATCCACCGAGAGGAAGGCGTATCGGCACAAACGTTATATAATTGGCGCTCCAAAGCTAAAGAATCAGGATTGCCCGTGCCCGGAAAGACACCCACAACAGAACAATGGTCAGCAGATGCCAAGCTGGCAGTAGTGATCAAAACAGCCCCGATGTCTGAGTCGGAACTCAGTCAGTATTGCCGAGAGAAAGGCCTTTATGTTGAGCAAGTTAAGGATTGGAAGAAACAATGCTTAGGTGGCTTCCAAAGTAGTTACGAACAAGCACAAACAGCGAAGAAGCAGGCTACCTCTGACAAAGCTGAAATCAAGTACTTGAAAAAAGATTTACGCCGTAAGGAGAAGGCACTCGCAGAGACTGCTGCGCTACTGGTGCTGAGAAAAAAGCTCAATGCGCTCTTGGGGGAAGACGACGAGGAAGTTTACCCTCGACTCTAGAGCGCACAGAATTGGTTGAGTTAATCCAAGAAGCACACACTAACGGTTCACGCATAGAAGTTGCTTGTCGTGAGGCTGGATTGAGCCTTCGCAGCTATCGTCGCTGGTTTCAACGAGGCGAAGTACAGGTAGATAAGAGACCTGATACGAAGAAACCAGAACCTGAAAATAAGCTGAGTAAAGACGAGAAACAAGCCATTGTGGATGTTTGTAACGAAGAACATTATGCGAGTCTGCCACCGACACAGATTGTACCAAGCCTGCTAGATAAAGGCATCTACCTTGCCTCGGAGTCTAGTTTTTATCGTGTTCTTAAGGCACATAAACAGTTGAATCATCGTGGTCGTAGTCAAGCGCCGAAGAAACAGTGTACACCCACCAGCTTTGCGGCAACGGGGCCAAACCAGGTGTGGTCTTGGGATATTACTTATTTATCTTCACCCGTAAAAGGGCTGTATTATTACCTGTATATGTTCGAGGATATTTATAGTCGTAAGATCGTTGGCTATGAAGTACACGAAAAGGAGTGTGGTGAGTTGGCCGCTCAACTGGTACAGCGTTGTATGTTACGTGAGCAGTGTTTCGATCAGCCGCTGGTTCTGCACTCCGATAATGGAGCACCGATGAAGGCGCAGACAATGCGAGCAAAACTGGATGAGCTTGGTGTACAGTCATCCTTCAGCAGACCCAGAGTGAGCAACGATAACCCTTACTCGGAGGCGCTTCTTAAGACATTGAAATATCGCCCAAACTGGCCGACTTCGGGCTTTGAAAGTCTCGCTGATGCCCGCGACTGGGTGGATGATTTTGTCGTTTGGTATAACACTGAGCATAAGCACAGTAAGCTTAACTTCGTCACACCCTCTGAGCGTCACGCTCAACAGGATGGTAAGATCTTAGCGAAACGTAAGCAAGTACTGGAGAATGCGAAAGCAGCAAACCCAAACCACTGGTCTCAGTCAGTGAGGAATTGTGAGCCTATCGGAGTGGTCATGCTGAACCCAGACAAGGTAGAAAATATTGAGATGGAAGCCTTGGGTTAAAAATTGAGAAAATAGTGCCAACTAGCTTGAAAAACACCGACTTAACTATCAGCGTTGCTGGCCACTTCGACATGGAATTGTTCAACAGTTTTAAAGCAACCTATGTAGACAAACCGGCAAAGAACCACATCATCGACATGAGCGCCACTGATAACTTGGATCCCTCTGCCTTGGGCCTGCTGATAAGTATGAGGAAGACCTTGGGTAAGGACACCAAAATATCTATAGTTAATTGCTGCGCCGCTATCAAGGAAATGTTTCTTATGGCGAAGTTTGACAAAAAATTCAACATAGAATGATAAACCTTAGTTTGATCCAACCAATGTTTATACGCCGCTAATGGCAACGTCCGTGGAAATTAACTTTGGGCAGTGACCGGTAATGAATGAACCCTCAGATACCCATCCAACCAATACTGGTGCCTGAGACATTGTCTGCATACCCTAACATCGATGATATCATTCGTATTATTCAACGTGACCCTGCATTGAGTGCAAGCATCTTTAAACTGGCACATAACCCATGCTTTGAGTTACCTCGACAATCCTCTATTAAGGACGCGGTTACCACTCTTAGCGCTCACCTGATACTAAGCTAGTGCCAGATAGGCTTTATCTAGCTTCTTCTGCTGCTTTTTACCAGTCTCTCCAAACAAGCCGTTCAAGGCATAGCGCACTCTAGCGCGAGACATATCGGGGCCGAGCAAGGTCATGGCTTCCATTACGGAGAATGAGCTGGTGGTGCCAGATATGGCCACAAACAACGGGGCTAGGAAATCTTTAAGTTTGATTTCCATGCTGTCGGCTAGGGCTTTTAAGCTGGTAAAAATAGCGTCTTTATTCCACTCGCGCAGGCCTTCTAAGCGCCATAGGGCGAACTGTAAGACGAGCTTTTGTTGTTCTTCGTCGAGCTTTAGCGCGTCGTATTTGACTTTATCTAGCGGTAACATGCCCGCGAACATAAACGTGGTTAGCGGAGCGAAGTCGCTGAGGGTTTCCATACGGGCTTGTGCGTGCGGTAGCACTGCGCGCACGCTGTCCATATTTAACGACCAGTCTTTTAAACGTTGGGCCAGTTGGTCGGTAGTGAATTCTTCACGAATCCATAGGCCGTTTAACCACGAGAGCTTTTCAATATCAAAAATAGGCCCGCCTAGCGATACACGATGAATATCGAAGGCTGCTACCATGTCATCAAGGGTGAATTTTTCACGCTCGTCAGGCATTGACCACCCCATACGACCCAAATAATTAATTAAGCCTTCTGGCAAGTAACCCATTTTTTGATAATACAAAATACTGGTGGGGTTTTTACGTTTACTGAGTTTTGATTTATCGATATTACGTAATAACGGTAAATGGCATAAGGTGGGCATTTCCCAGCCGAAATATTCGTAAAGCAACTTATGCTTAGGCGCGGAGTTAATCCATTCTTCGCCTCTTAGAACGTGGGTGATTTTCATTAAGTGATCGTCGACTACGTTCGCTAAATGATAAGTCGGCATGCCGTCGGACTTAAGAAGGATTTGTGCGTCGACTTGGCCCCAATCTAATTCTATTGTGCCACGTAGCATATCTTCTACCGGGCAAGGGCCTTCGCCTTCGGGTACGTTCATGCGCACAACGTAGGGCATATCGGCTGATTGGCGTTTAGCTACTTCGTCGTCTGAGAGTTTAAGTTCACTCGGCTTTAATGCCGCAAAACCGCCCCTCTCGCGGCGTGCAGCACGCAATACGTCGAGTTCTTCGGTGGTGCGATAGCAATGAAACGCGTGACCCGCATCAACTAACTGTTGCGCATGTTGGGTGTAAATGTCGCCACGTTCACTTTGACGATATGGCCCATAATCACCCCCAACATCGGGGCCTTCTGCCCAATCTAAGCCTAACCAACGTAAGCTATCAAAAATCGCCTGTTCCGATTCAGGCGTCGAGCGCACTTGGTCGGTATCTTCGATACGCAGAATAAATTCACCGCCATGCTGACGAGCAAAGCATAGGTTAAACAAGGCAATATAGGCTGTGCCTACGTGGGGATCACCGGTAGGTGATGGCGCAATACGGGTACGAACATTCATAAAAGTAGGTCATTGATTGTGAGGAGAAGATATAAAATTTCATGGGGCAAAGTCATTGATTCTGATCCCATGAAATTTATGTTTTAGGCTTATGTTTTAGGTAAGGTAACACCACGCTGACCTTGGTATTTACCGCCACGGTCTTTGTATGAAGTTTCGCACTCTTCGTCTGCTTCAAAAAACAGCATTTGTGCCACGCCTTCATTGGCGTAAATTTTTGCAGGTAACGGCGTCGTGTTGGAGAATTCTAGCGTGACATGCCCTTCCCACTCTGGCTCTAACGGGGTCACGTTAACAATAATACCGCAACGCGCATAAGTCGATTTACCTAAACAGACGGTCAGCACGCTACGCGGAATACGAAAGTACTCCACCGTTCGCGCTAAGGCAAACGAGTTAGGTGGGATAATACAGACGTCGCTTTTGATATCGACAAAGCTTTTTTCATCGAAGTTTTTTGGATCAACAGTAGTGGAATGCACATTGGTGAATATTTTAAATTCATCGGCACAACGTACATCGTAGCCATAGCTCGACGTACCATAAGAAATCAAACGTTCGCCATTCGCATCGTAACGTACTTGCTCTGCTTCAAACGGTTCAATCATTCCTGCTGATTCCGCCATACGACGCATCCACTTATCTGATTTAATACTCATTGCTGCTCCGACTCGATTGATTGTCGCGCAATAATAAAGGGGGATGCGCTCACAGGCAAGAGGCTTGTGATGGTTAAAGGCCAAAATCGCTCAGTAATTTCTTTGCATATTTCAAGTGCTTTTGGTAATAATCGGCACAGCAGTGGTTGACACTGCTACTTTCTCTGCAGTAATCTTTGCGTATCGCTGGTTTGTCAGCGACCTGTCTGCGGAAAGGGCTGCGCCCAACACACATTATCTTACTTGCGATTTCCTTCATCCTGAATGCAGACACGGGACTATTAGAGGAACTCGTTATGATCAAAAATCTCAAAGCGCTACGCGCGCAAAACACATCACCATCAAACTTTGATTGGCTTCCAGAAGCCGACCCACGTCGTGCGCGACCCATTTCGGTGGAGCAACAAAAAAAGCAAGCCAAGGAATTGCTCAAACAACTCAAAGCCAAAGATGCACCCGCATTGGCACGAGCAAAACAGGTTTTCAAAGAAGGTCTTTCTGAATTCACATTAGTTCGTGCGCAGCATATTTTGGCGCAAGAACACGGCTTTAAAAAATGGACAGAACTCAAAGCCTTTGCTGAACATTCTGATATTGCACGCAGTGCTATTAACAGCGGCGAGCCGACAGCATTGGATGCACAGTGCTCTACTCTACATATTCGTTGTGGCTCTGATGTGATGCGTGCACTGGAGGTGGCTGGCTTCGATGGTGATTTCTTATCGTTTGCAGATCCCTATGTGCAAGGACCTGTTGTTCAGACCTCATCTTTATCAGAATTTTTAGATTTGCGGATTGCATTTTTAATGGGCTACGACTTACCCGGCAAGGATAAGTTTAAGCAAGGGCTCACAAAAGACTATGAAGATTTAGGCAAAGCGAATCAGTATGAGCGCGTTTGCATTTGGTTGGAACATGATTCTTATGATCAATTAATTTTGGCAAAACTTCTACATCACTTTAGTGAATCCAGCCATCGACCTAAACGCCTAGAAATGATCAATATCACACATTTTCCGGGGGTTAAACGATTTAATGGCATTGGCAGCTTGCCACCAGAGGCAATGCGCGTGTTATGGCGAGAGTTTGCTCCTGTAACTGAAAAGCAATTAGTGACGGGCAAACATGCGTGGCTTGCCTTAACGCACCCTACTCCTGAACTAATGACACAACTGGTCGCATCAACAACACCTGAGGTACCCACCTTAGCAGTAGCTTTTCTACGCCATATGCAAGAACTACCGTCTACCGAAAACGGCTTGAGTTTGACGGAGCAACAAACCTTGCAAATTTTACGTGACAAAGGTGGGATGACTGGGGCACGATTGTTTGCATTCAATAATACTCATTATGAACGCCTCACCTATATGGGTGATGCTCAATATTGGAGAGTGCTGAAAGGATTGAGTGAAATAGAAAATCCTGCTATTCATATAGATGTTCGTGAAAAAAAACCAGATGCCACCTTCAGCAAGCAGCACTGGCACGTTTCATTAACTGACCTAGGCAAGCAATTGCTCAATGACGAACTGCACTGGCTGAAGGTCAACACAATTAAACGCTGGGTAGGTGGCACCAAAGTAGATTCATCCAAAGGAAAGGTATGGTCCATCGGACGGCATGACCATCAGATACAACTTACCCCAATAGAAACATCAACAGCAAACAATCACTAACAATCTACTTAGGCGGCGGTGAGCACTAACGCTAAGCCGCCAACTATTCGTCTAATAAATGTTATATGCGCATTGGCGGCCCCGCGACTCAGTAAGAATACAATGCGCTAGTATAAATACCGATTGCCACTAATTCTACTTGGCTTGCAATTGCGCCACCATCGCTTTAGCAACCGCTGTCGCCGATTGCGGGTTTTGGCCGGTAATCACTCTGCCTTGCTCTACTATAAATTCTAACCAAGGCGCTTTCTTACTGTATTGACCGGCTACACGAGTTAGCGACTCTTCTAATAAATACGGGATTTTTTCTAGTGTGCCAAAGTCTTTTTCTTCTTCGTGGGTAAAGCCCGTTACCGTGATGCTAGCCATAACATTCTCACCATTGGATAAGGTGATAGGCAGTAAACCTGCCGGCCCATGACACACCGCACCAATTACGCCACCGTTTTCAAAGATGGCTGCACTCACACTACCCGCCGCTTCGCTTTTAGCAAGATCGTATAACAAGCCAAAACCGCCGGGGTAAAACACGGCACTGTAATCTGCTGGGTTAATATTACTGAGGGGTGATGTGTTGGCTAATGCGGTTTTCACCGTTGCATCACGTAACACTTCGAGGTTAACGCCATCATCTACATCATCGCCATAAAGTGGTGCTGCCCCGCCTTCTATACTTGCTATATCAAAAGCGATATTGGCATCCATAAACTGATGTAAGGCATGTGTTAGCTCTGGCGCATAGGTGCCATTTTTTTCTTTTGCTTCGCCGAGCGTGCCCTGATTTGTTACGAGTACAAGAATGCTGTTCATAATATTTTATTTCCTGAGAGAATGATTTATTAAAGCCTATATCGCTAAGTATCTAAGCGCTCTATTTTTCCTTTGCTAAGCGCTCTATTTTTCCTTTGATAGTCACAGTAGATTCAACTGCTGTATTAGGATTATGGGTTGCGCCTTTGCGTGAACCATAGCTACATACGTTAATGAGCACCACACATCACTTTAGCCACTGTTAATTAGCACCTATTCATTAACACCTATTATTCGTCTAACCCTCTAATCATCGCTAATCATCGCTAATTATAATATCGGGTAAAGCCGATGTCTGACTATGCAACCATAACTCGGCTGCTATCTTTTGCCCAATCGCCGTATATTGTTGGCTAATCTCACTCTCTGGATCAGCAACTACAGTCGGGTTACCGCTATCGGCATCTTCACGAATAGATAAGGCGAGTGGTAATGCACCCAGTAATATAGTGCCGTAATCATTAGCGATACGTTCACCCCCGCCTGCGCCAAATATATGTTCTTTGTGACCACACTGGCTGCACTGATGCACTGCCATGTTTTCGACTACACCCATAATAGGCACATTGACCTTGTTAAACATTTCGATGGCTTTTTTCGCGTCTAGCAAGGCAATGTCTTGTGGTGTGGTCACTACTACCGCACCGCTCACCGGGACTTTTTGCGATAGCGTCAATTGGATATCTCCGGTACCCGGTGGCATATCCACAAATAAGTAGTCAAGGTCTTGCCAGTCTGTTTGAAATATCAGCTGTTGTAATGCGCCTGTGGCCATGGGTCCACGCCATACCATGGGGGTTTGTTCGGTGACTAAGTAAGCCATCGACATCGATTTAATCCCATGTGCCTCGTTAGGCAACATATACTTTTGTTCGCGCACCTCTGGCCGCTTAGCGCCTATACCTAGCAACATCGCTTGGCTAGGGCCATAAATATCGGCATCTAAAATACCTACTTTCGCGCCTAATTGCGCAAGGGCAATGGCAATATTTACTGTGGTGGTAGATTTACC
>JBLHVX010000085.1:0-7917 GCA_047628835.1 Granulosicoccus sp. | reverse complement strand
CGAATCCGCTCATAAAAGCATCGTGCAAGCTGTGAGTACAGCGACCTTTCAGTCGGTGATCATCTACACTCTCAAGATGCTCTGAAAAACACTGGCGTAACGCTGTAAAGTCTAGGTGCTTTTTTATTTTTACCGATGATCGTGGCATGGCCACTCCAAGAAGAATAACTGGATACTAACATGGCTTTTTTTGGCCTCTTGTAAGGCCAGTGACGAGCTTTTATTAGGGCAAGTTAAGAGGGTTTTCAAAAAAAATGGATAGCGACGACTGAGGGGCTTCGGTTGCGCTTAACGGGACAAAAATAGAGGATGGGTTAACAGGGTGAAATTTTCCAAAAATTACTGTTAACCTTTTTTTGCATTATTTGATGCTGTTGTTATTTGAAATAGCGCGAAAAATATTTTATTAACTTGGCTGAAGGCATCAGATTACAAGGGGTGTAGCTTGAGCGGGAACAGCTGCTGCTGAGTGGTTTTTTGCTTAAATCAGTGGGGTTTTATTGATAAATTAGATGGCAGAGGCGGCAGGCCTAGACAGAAACATTTACTTGCCCACCCCCCTTCCCCATTACCATTACCATTACCCCTGAGTCTATCGATGGGCAAGCAACGTAAGTTCAGCCGTCCACCTCTGACCACCTTAAAACTAATAACGCCGGCCGAATAATCATTTCAATCATTAGGCCACATATGTTTCGTCGAATGGGTGTCATTGGTTAGTTGATAGGAGAGTGCCTGCTCTCGAGGGCCTTCATTGACATTGCGCTAAAAATTCGATAAGTGAATCTAGGCAATATTTTACTGGAAATAGCATCAATGTCACTCTGAATGATCACTTTGGAGGTAGGTCATTGAACGAGTAATAATGTCTTTGCCAGCGATGAATCTTAGTCAGAACGGCATTAAAGAGTGATAAGGTCGGTTTCTGGAGCGAATAAATGCAGATAATTATATTGGCACACTCTGCTAGTTATATTTTTTTACTAATCAAACTGCGATTATTCACCGTTTATATTACAATCCTTTTATTATAAATGAAAATTATCTATAAATGGATGGCGACTATGCGCAATCAATCTCCTTTGATTAACTATTACAGTAAAATGGCATTAACGATAGTGCTCTGCTTCTATTGTCTTTTATCCTCCTCCTTGTCCCATACAAAAACAAGTGCTGAAAACATACCCGCGCCGCTACAGCCTTGGACTAATTGGGTGTTAGATGAAGATACACTAGAAAATTGTCCTTATAGATACAATGCCAGTCAGCAATATTGTATTTGGCCTTCAACATTGATGTTAAATCTTGCAGATAATGGCGGTGAATTTAATCAGCAATGGTCCATTTATTCTAAAGAAGCCGATGTGCAGTTACCTGGCGATAAGAACAATTGGCCACAAAATTTGCGCAGTAATAATCAGCTGCTCATTGTTAAAGATGTTAAGGGCGTCCCTTATGTGAGGTTGGGTAAAGGTCAGCATACTCTTTCGGGGCAGTTTATTTGGAATAGCTTACCTAAGTCACTTGGCATGACGCCAAAGCTAGGTTTGTTGTCATTGCAGATTAATAACAATAAAATCGGCTATCCAAAATTCAATCAAAAAAACACCTTATGGCTTTCTCAAACTAACGATAAAACGAGTAATGACGATGATTTGCTGGATGTGCAAGTATTCCGAAAAATTAGCGATAACCACCCGATACAAATAAAAACGGCGATTAAGCTACGAGTATCCGGTAAGCAGCGAAATATAGAGTTAACTCCGGTGCTATTAGAAGGTTTTATCCCTTTGCAAATCCACAGTCGTTTACCGGCACGCATGGACGGGGAGAAGCTTACGGTGCAGTTACGCCCAGGAGAGTGGCAAATTACTGTGGTCAGCCGAGCAACGGATAACATGGATACTTTTACCCTGCCTAGTAGCCAAGCGCCTTGGCCGGAAGAAGAGATCTGGGTGTTCTCTGCTAATAACACCATGCGCCAAGTAGAGGTAGAGGGTATTAGTAGTATTGATCCTAGTCAGACACAGTTGCCCAGCAATTGGAAAAGCTTGCCTGCTTATGTCATAGCGGCAGAACAGAAACTGAAACTAAAAACTATTCGTCGTGGTAAAAGTGATAAAAATAATGACAAGCTGACACTCAAACGCCAGTTATGGTTAGACAGTAATGGCGAAGGTTATACGATTAAAGATGAACTGCAGGGTTCAACAGGATTATCACGCTTAAATATTATCGATAGTATTAAGCTTGGCAGCGTGAGAATGCATCAACAGCCTCAATTGATTACTCGTTTAGAGGGCAATCAGAAAGAGGGTGTTGAAAAAATAGGTGTCGAGATACGCCATGAAAAAATCCAGCTGTTAGCAGAAAGTCGTTATGATGCCTCTCGCTCAACGATTCCTGTGAGTGGCTGGCATAGTGATATAGCGTCCATTCAAACACAGTTGCATTTGCCCGCTGGTTGGCGTTTATTTTTTGTGAGTGGTGCAGATAATTTACCCCAAAGCTGGTTGCTACAATGGAGTCTGCTGGATTTATTTTTAGTGCTTGTTATCACCTTTGCCTGCGGAAAGTTATTTGGTCGTGCATGGGGGGGGATCGCTTTAGCGACATTGTTTCTTACATGGCATGAGTTGAATGCGCCGAACTTTATTTGGCTGGCTTTATTGATCACGGTTGCGCTGGTGAGATTTGTTCCTCAAGGAAGAATCAAACGTGTTAGCCAATGGAGTTTTATTCTTTTTCAGCTGGTGCTGGCACTAAATTTATTTCCTTATGTAGTGGATACCCTACGTTATAGTTTGCATCCTCAGTTAGAAAATCGAGCGATTTATAATAATACTCGCGAATACGACCAATCAGAAGTGGTTGCGGTTAATAGCGCGCCAATGAGTAGCGGTACTCAACTATCGCAATCGTTATCAAAGCGCTCGAAGGTCTTTAAAGAAAAGCAATACGATAGTTATCAACAAAATCTACAAATATTAGACCCTAATAGTAAAATACAAACGGGGCCTGGGTTACCCGTATGGCAAGGTAAAGAAATTATTTATCTAAGCTGGTCGGGTCCAATAAAGCCAGAACAAACTAGCCATCTATTATTAATTCCCCCATTGCTAACAGCAGTGTTACGTACCTTGGGTGTTATTTTATTATTACTCTTGGCGTCTCGTTTTATTGCCTGCAATGTTAAAAGTATCCCTCCTATACGGACGTCATTTGCTTGGCTAAGAAATTTATATCAATTACCTGCTGCTGGCCTTGTTGGTTTATTGGTAGGGATGATAGTGATAGGTAATATACCTACTGCAGAAGCCAAATCGCCAGTGATTTCGACATCTAGCTCTTTACTTGCTGATACCGATATTCACTTTATTCCGCGGCAAGATATTCTTGATCAGTTAAAACTTCGTTTGGAAAGAGCAAAGCAAAACGAGGCACCAGAATGCTTACCTTACTGTGCCCAAATTGAAAATATGAATATAGCGATTGAAGATAATACTGTGATTGCACGCTTACGTGTTCATGCGGTAGTGGATACCAGTATTCCTTTACCGGGTAGTGGTAAAACGTGGTTACCAGAACAGGTGCTATTAAATGGTGAAGGGAGTACGCAATTACAACGGGGTAAGAATGATCATTTATGGTTAATGTTACCCAAAGGCTTACATACGATTGTTTTACAAGGCGCTTTGTCACAAGCGAGCAGCCTGCTATTACCTTTGCCATTAAAGCCACACTTTATCTCGACCACAGTAGATGCTAAAAAATGGACGATAGATGGCATTAATAAAAACGGCCAAGCCAGCCAACAACTACAATTTACTCGCGTATTAAAAAACAATAACAAGACAAAGGGTCGACAAGAGAATTTTCTACCCGTTTTTGTGAAAGTGGATCGCTATTTTGAATTGGGTTTAGATTGGCAGGTCATTACGACCGTTTCTCGCGTCTCTAATGCGGATATTCCCATTAACGTTGATATTGACCTATTGACCAACGAAAAGCCCTTGAGTGATCAGGTTGTATTGAAAAATGGCAAGGTTCGTATCAAGTTGAATGCAGGTCAAAAAACAATACGCTGGGCGTCTAGTTTACCCGTTAGTTCCTCCATTCATTTACAAGCGAGTCAGCAAGTCGACTATCTGGAAACTTGGCGTTTAAATGCTAATGCTATATGGCATTGGCAGGCAGAAGGTTTTCCCATTAATTTGAAACAAGCAGTCCCAAGTCAAAATATCGGGCAACAAGGAATACAACAGACGATTGCTGTTTGGTATCCATGGCCAAATGAAAAACTGCAATTGAACTTGAGCCGTCCTAAAGGTATTGATGGACAATCCATTACGGTACAAGACAGTACGCTTGCGACTTCTATTGGTAAGCGTGCTAAAGAGGTTAATTTATCATTTACTGCTTTGAGTAGCCGAGGTACGCAACACGATATTATTTTGCCCGCAGTTGCGGATGTTCAAACTATTAAGATTGATGGTGTTGAGCAATCTATTCAGCAGGTTAACAATCATTTAACATTAACGCTTAAACCCGGCAAACAACAGGTAGCGGTTTTATGGCGCGAAGATACGGTTTTAGATACTATCTACCGTACGCCTGATGTTGATTTACAGCTGAATAGTGTGAATGCAAATTCAAGCATTCAACTACCTAAAGATCGCTGGTTACTTTGGACTTTCGGCCCCACAACAGGCCCTGCCGTACTATTTTGGGGCGTTATTATTGCCTTGCTGTTGTTATCCTTCGTATTAGGTCAATCTAAACTGACACCGTTAAAAACGTGGCATTGGGGCCTGCTGGCTTTAGGGTTAAGTCAAACGCATGCCTTATTAATTTTACTCTTAATTGCCTGGTTAGCTGCCATTAGCTTACGCAGCAAATTAAATGCAGACGTCATTTCAGATAAAAACTTTAACCTCTATCAAGTGGGTTTTGTGGCGCTAACCGTTTTAGCGCTATTAATATTAACAGGATCTGTTGCCTATGGATTATTGGGAAGCCCTTCTATGTCAGTAGCGGGTAATGATTCGAATGCGTATTTATTAAGGTGGTATCAAGATAGAGTCACATCCACGCTACCAGAAGCAGGTATGATTAGTTTGCCTTTGTGGGTCTATCGTATGCTCATGCTAGCGTGGGCATTATGGTTGGCCACCAGTGTATTGCGTTGGTTGCAGTCAGCATGGGTAGCGTTTAATAATGGTGGCTTGTGGAGACATAAGGCTGTAGAAATAAAAAAAGAAATATCTAAATAATTTTTCAATCGAAAAGGCCTGTAGCTTTTCGAGGTGATTGAGATGTGTAGATAACATTAATGGCGACTTATTTTTTCTGTTATTGCAGATAGGGTAGTCGCTTATATAGATTACAGAATAAGTTTTTAAAATAGTGTACTGGTTAAAAAAACAAAAAATGCTTTGATTCATGCGATTATCGTGTTCTCCTATAGTGATATTTTCCACTGAATAGAGTGTTCAATAAGCTAGTAGGTGGGGTAGCCTGGCGTTACTCCTTGAACCCCAAAGCTAAAGCACTAAAACAAAAAAACGTACGCCCTTAGGGAAAGAAAAAAGCATATTAAATATTGTTGTTTACCGGCGACGTAGATAATCAAATAATATAAAAATAAATAATATACAGAGGTATAAAAGAAAGCGCACTAACTACAATAACTCCCAAAATAGTGCTATTCTCATATGACTGAGGAAAAATAGATTGAAATATTAACTTAAATTAGTTGGCTATTGTTACCAACAACAACCTCCAAGGGAGAGTTCAATGAAGATTCAGTTTAATACCGACGCAAACATCCATGGTACTGAGACACTAGCCGCGAAGGTAAGTGCTTTGGTCGAGAATGCACTAGAGCACTTTCAGGATCATATCACCCGTGTAGAAGTACATTTAAGTGACGAAAGTAAAGGTAAAAGTGGTCTGCATGACCAACGCTGCATGCTAGAAGCTCGCCTTGAAGGCCGACCACCAGTAGCAGTAACCGATCACGCAGAGACGTTAGAGCAAGCAGTTAATGGCGCAGCCAAAAAATTAGCGCATCGGCTAGAGAGCACGTTGGGGCGACTCAAAGATCATCGCAAAAAGACCCCCGACCTACCCTTACCTGAAACGGAAATCGAAGAGCTTTAGCTGCCTTACAATAAGTCTTATTCCAAAAACAAAAAAATCCTAACGGTAAACGTTAGGATTTTTTTTAAAATCAAAGAGTTATGCATCTAAAAAGGTCTAGACTAAGATTAAAGGTGGTATTTTAGATGATATCGACTTTTCACGCAGTCTGGGCCAAAAGCCTACATTCAAGTACTCACACTTCATAACCGATAAAGACAACAAGCCTTTAGTTTTTTTTAGGCGTTTTTTGAGAAGTATCAAGCATATCTGCAGTTGTGCCTTGGCGATCTAAGATGCCAATATCCAATACGGGTGATGCGTCGATATGTTGAGCGTCCATCATTTGGGCAACCCGCTGCAAGGACGAAACAATCATGTTTTTTTCCCACTCTTGCAAGTCATCAAACTGCTGCGTGAAATGCTCCTGTAGGGGAATAGGGGCTTCTTTTAACGTTTCAACCGCTTGGTCGGTAAGGTATGCATGCACCTTGCGCTTATCTTCCTTAGAGCGTTCACGGTATACCAGCTCTCGTTTTTCAAGTCGATCTAAAATACTGGTTACCGTTGCTTGACTAAGGCTCATTTCATTGGCGATCTCACCGATGGTGACCTCACCTTTATCTCGAATGGTTTGCAACAGCAAAATTTGAGGAGTAGTTAACCCCGTCGTTTTCGCTAGATGTTTGGAGTGGAGGTCTGTGGCTCTGATAACCCGACGCAGTGCCACTAATACTTCTTCGATAATGTTCAAAGGCGCTTCTCTGTATATAGATTCAGTAAAGGTATTATATAGTGAATTATTTCGAATGCTAAGGAATTCACTTGTTCATATCGTTGATGTAGGTGTAGTTTGAAAAGTCGGTGAGAATGTAGAGCTGATCATCAAGCTGACGTGTCCCTTTAATCACCCCGCGCTGGTCTATCCATTGCACATCTTCGAGCTGAAAACAGATGATGTCGGCTACAGAATCAACGCTGACGCCAACCTTATCGGTTCCCATCTCAAGAATAATTATCCTTCTTTCTCCAGCAGCTTTTGGTTTGTTGCGACCAAATAATAGGTGCCCCGATAGGATCGTGACTATATTTCCCCGCACATTGAGAATGCCCTCCGTGCAGCGGTCTGATCCTGGCACGGGTACAGGTAGTTTGTAGGGGATAATTTCTTTGATGCTGTCGACGGAATGCACATACGTCTCTGATTCCACCTTAAAACTGATCCATTGCTCGTCGCCCATAGCTGCCTCTTCGAAAGCCTCCCGTGTTTGGGATGGAGTTTAAATACTATTTAGTGTACTATGTTTAGCCCTCTAAGCAATAACTTTCCGATAACGCGATAATTTACACAGAAAATGGCTTTTAATCGAAATAATATTTTTAAAATTGCTTAGATCACTAATTAATATAATCTAAAAAGGAGGATTCTTGTCTGATTTAAGAAGTGTTTCACTTAGACCACCTAAGCTCGAAGACGGCATGGCTGCGTTTCAGCTGGTTGAAAACTGCCCGCCACTCGATATAAATTCCAGCTACTGCAACCTTCTACAGTGTAGCCACTTTGCCAATACCTCAGTGATGGCGGAGAAGAATGGTACCTTGCTTGGGTTTATCTCTGGCTATGCCATACCTGAGCGCCCAGACACTTTATTTATTTGGCAAGTGGCCGTTGCCGCACAGGCCAGAGGGCTCGGGCTAGCATCGCGCATGCTGGCGCACATTCTGGCTCGCCCACATTGCACAGATATTACTTATTTAGAAACCACCATAACCCAA
>JBLHVX010000084.1:0-7942 GCA_047628835.1 Granulosicoccus sp. | reverse complement strand
AAAGTAAAAGTTTATGACTCTTCATCTTGGGCATCTCGTGGTTTTTGTGTTGATTGCGGCACGCATTTATTTTATAAATTTAAAGCAAGTGGCGATTACAATATGCCTGTTGGACTATTTAAAAACCTGGATGGATTGGAAATGGATATGCAATACTTTAGCGACAGCCGCCCAGATTATTATTGTTTTTCAAACAAAACAAAAGAAATGACCAAAGCCGAGATAATGGCGTATTTTGCAAAAAACTTCTAATTAGCACGTCTGGTTTTTTGAATATAAGGTGGTAGTGGGCGGCCTTTATTCTACATCTCGCAGCACCAATCCCGGCGCCACGCGAATAATTTTACGGCAGGCGATTAATCCAAACACACCTATGATTACGGCCCCTAACAAAGGGCCGGCCAGCCATAGGTAATAGTGGGGTGAGGCGGGTTGATCAAATACGCCTACTTGTAAGCCCAGTAGTAAGGCTTCGGCACCTGCAGTGGCAAGTATGCCCGCACAAGCGCCTAGCATTGAAAATTCGAACCCTATGCTGCCCAGTATCAGTTTACGCCCGCTACCTAAAGCGCGTAATAGTGCGGCTTCTTGTAGTCGATTGCTCATGCTGGTATTAACGGCGGCAACCAGCACCAGCAGCCCGCCGATACACACTAGCCACAGGACCAGTTCAATACTGCGCGACACCTGATCCACAATACTGCGAATGCGTTCAATAATACGATCAACTTCTATCACCACTATGGTGGGGTATTGGCGCAGCAAGGTATTGATAAATACTTTGTCTTTAGGGGGAATAAGCAGACTGGTTAAATAGTTAGGAGAAAAGTTATCCAGTGCGCCGGGTGAAAACAGAAAATAAAAATTGGGCGTCATTGAATTCCAGTCGACACTGCGGATGCTGGCCACTTCTGCCTTTAAGGTTAAGCCTCCTAAGCTGAATGTAAGCACATCGCCCAATACAATATTAAGATCTCTTGCGGTGTCCGCTTCAACAGACACACCTGTTGACAGAGTTTCACCTTCCCAGTTATCCCACCATTGGCCTTTAAGCAATATATTGTCGGGCGCCATGGTTTGGGTCCAACTAAGGTTGAGTTCACGGCGTAGAGTGTTGGATCGATCCCGGTCTTTGTCCTCAAATACGGTGGCGTTTGCGGCGGTTAATCGTCCTAATACCATGGGGTACATAGGACTGACAACAAAGCCGTTATCGGTAAATAGGGTTTCAATGGCGGGTTTTTCGTAGGGCGAAATATTCAAAATAAAGTGATTGGGTGCATTAGCGGGGAGTTGTAGGCGCCATTCATCGAGCAGGCTGGTACGCACCATAAACAACACCATCAGCAACATCAGGGCGCAGGCGAATACCATCATTTGGGTGAGAGTTTGTTGACGATAACGCAGTAGATTAGCGAGAGCTAAACGCCAAATGCTGCCTACTTTCGTGCCAAAAGCTTGTCCGGTTCGTAGCAAGAGTAAACCCACGGCTGCGCTGGCGGCAATAATACTTAGCAGGCCGCCAATGATAGCCAGAGTTAATTTACTGTCGCCACTGTAGATCCAGACCAATAGCATAATCGCCCCTATACCCAGTAAGCCTCTCACCCAGTTTTGTAGGGTAGCGACTGGCATTTCTCGGCGTAATATTCGTAAGGGCGATATTGTTGGTAAGTGCCATAGTGGTGGGAGAGCGAAACACAGTAGGCAGAGCAACCCCGTTGCTAAACCTGCTGCATACGCTGTGGGTGATGCGGCCAGTAAGTCTATATTGAATAAAGATGTCAGGCTGACGGCAATGAGCCGTTGCAACGCTTCGCCGATAAGCATACCTACCAGCGATGCTAACAACCCTAGAATAAAAAGTTGAGAAAAATAGAGTTGTCGCACCTGCCGCGCGCTGACGCCTAAGCTTTTGATTAACGCGACTTGGTCGATATGACGGTAGGAGAATTGCTGGGCGGCGATAGAGATAGCCACACTTGCTAAGAGCACGCCAATGATACCCGCCAGCATTAAAAATCGGGTGCCTCGATCCAGTGCCGAACCAATGTTGCGCTGTGCCTCTTTCAGCGCAACCCAACGGTAGTGATCGCCTAATTGCGGTTTCAGCCATTTAGCAAAGTCATTAAGATTTGCTTCTTCCCCCGCCAGTAACCAGCGATAGGAGACGCGGCTACCGGGTAAAATAACGCCAGTGGTGCTTAAATCTTCTATGTTCATTAACACCCGTGGCCCTAATACACCGAAGCCGCCGGTGGCATCGGGTTCGCGTATAACGACTTGGGTAATGATAAATTCGCGCTCGCCAATACTTAGAGACTCTCCTAGAGAGAGGTCCATCAGCGGCAGCAAACGCGAATCAACCCAGACTTCCCCCGATTTTGGAATACCGTTGGCGGGTTCTATAGCCGCATCAATGGCAAAAGCGGTGGTGCTTATTTCTAAAGCCCCTCGAAGAGGGTACTGCGAGCTTACTGCTTTAACAGAAGCCAGTTGCATATCACCGTTGGCCATCACCATAGAACTAAATTCGGCAGTATGTGCTTGTTTAAGTGTGTATTGAGCGCTTTGGGCACGCCAGTCTTCGGGGATGACAAAACGACTGTTGACCACGCGGTCTGCAGCCAAATAGCTATTGCTTTGGCGAACCAACGAGTTGTCCATACGGTCGGCAAATACGGTGATGGCAGTGACCACTGCAACGGCTAAAATGAGTGCGCTGGCAAGAATTTTGACTTCGCCACTGCGCCAATTGCGCCAGAGTAATTGTAGTGGCAGCTTGAGAAACAACTGCAGTGATAACAACGTACGGAAGCTAGGCATTAGCGGTTAACAGCCGTTATCGTTGAGCCACTATTTGAGCCTTCAGAATTGTTTAAGCTCTTAGGGGGTAGAGAGTCAGCCACCAGACTGCCTGCATCTAGTGTGACTTGTCGTTGACAGCGGCTGGCAAGGCGCTGCTCATGGGTGACTAAAATCAATGTTGTGTCTTGCTCGCTATTAAGTTCGAAGAGCAGTTCGATCACCTTACTGCCAGTCAGGGTATCGAGATTACCCGTAGGTTCATCGGCAAATAGCACCTTGGGTTCGCTGGCAAAGGCACGGGCAATAGCCACTCGCTGTTGCTCACCGCCTGATAATTGTTTGGGGTAGTGCAGCAAGCGATCCTGTAAACCCACTCGGCTGAGGTAGTCTTTGGCTTTGCACGATGCATCTTTTTTGCCGTGCAACTCGATAGGGAGCATGACGTTTTCAAGTGCATTAAGTCCTGGTAATAGTTGAAAAGACTGAAATACAAAGCCGACCGCCTGTGCACGAACCGCAGCGCGGCCCTCTTCATCCATGGCGGTAATGTCTTGATCCGCGAGTATGACCTGCCCGTTACTGGGTGTGTCTAACCCGGCCAAAATCCCTAATAGGGTAGACTTCCCCGAGCCAGATGCGCCAACAATGGCGAGGCTGTCACCACGAGAAATGCTCAGTGAAATATTGCTGAGAATGGTTAAGGGCCCCGTAGATGTTGTCACGATTTTAGAGACGCCATGAGATTCGATCATTGATGGTGAACCTTTTGTATGTGTTGTTTTCACGTCATTTTTTTTAGATAACGTTTTAATGTAGCTGTTTTTATGTCAATGTGTGCTTCTGTTAATGAATATTATACGCTGTTAGTGGCCCTAGAGATTATGACAATACACGAAAAAGACAGTCGTATCCGTACATCCGCTACTAGCCGTGTTGACGTAAAAAATAATGATCTTTACCCGAACTTTACCCGAACTTTACTAGAGTTTAGCCACTTATCTAAAACCAAGAACAGTGAAAAATATGGCTCACCAAGTGTGTAGTATTAGATGGTATTGTTGGCTGATGGCTGTGCTGCTTATCAGTTGGCAAAGCCTAGCAGTTAAGGCAGAGACTATTAATACGGAGACTCTCAATACGGCGACTATTCTAGTCGTCGGCGACAGTATTAGTGCTGCCTATGGTTTAGATGTAAAAGTGGGCTGGGTGAATTTGTTACAGTTGAAATTAAACAACAGTGACTACCACCATTATCAAGTGATTAATGCCAGTGTCAGCGGAAACACCACAGGTGATGGTGTGGGGCGATTCCCCGAGTTGCTCAACGTTCATCAGCCCGATATAGTTATTATTGAGCTTGGGGGTAATGATGGCTTGCGCGGTTATCCGATTAAAATCATGACGCGTAATTTACAACAAATGGTAGACCTTAGTCTCGCCGCAAAAACGAAAGTATTATTGGCAGGTATAGAAATCCCACCAAATTATGGTTCGCAATACACCGCGTTATTTCGACAAGGGTTTCAAACTGTTGCGGAAACTAACAGTATCGTGTTTCTGCCCTTTATTCTTGAGGGGGTGGCGACTGCCCCAGAACTCATGCAAAACGATGGTATTCATCCGGTCGCCGCCGCGCAGCCAAGGATACTTCATAATGTATGGAATTACTTACAGCCACTGCTTATTGCTCAATAATGTTAAGTCAGATGACAATTATCCCCCAGCCAGATAGCGGCATATTTATGGTCTTGCCGTAGATTGAGACGGTATTGAATAAGAACGCTAAATACCTGCAATAGTGTAATCTAATAAATTATAAGGTTTTGGTTTTTACTCGTTAGAATAAGCAAAAAAAACCTACCGTTTTTCTCATTGTAACTCTGTGTATCTCAATGCTCTTACTTATGCACGTGTACGCAATTTCGGCCAGAATCTTTTGCGGCATAACAGGCAGCATCAGCCACTTTTAATACTTTGATTATATCGTTGGAGAAGTGTGAAAATAAGACGACCCCAATACTGATGCCGATATGGAAAGTTTGCCCCTCCCATACGAAACAAAAATCAGAAATGGCCTTTAATAGTTTTTTAGCAATTGCTTTTGCCTGTCTGCCACTACATCTTTCAAGAACTATGGCAAATTCATCACCACCCAACCTAGCGACTGTATCGTGCTTTCGAACATTATCTTTTAGTATTCCACTGACGTTTCTTAGCAATTCGTCTCCCGCTAAATGCCCACAGGTATCATTCACTATTTTGAATTTATCTAAATCTAAAAAAAACATAACATTATCAACAGTATTCCGCTCACCGCTATCAAGCACAGATTGTAAATGCCGCTCAAAGGCATGGCGGTTGACCAGCCCGGTTAACGAATCGTGGTTGGCTTGATAGAACAGTTTTTTAGATAGCTCATGAGACTGAGTAACATCTGAGCCGGTGCCACGAAAGCCTTCAAAACTTCCACTTTTATTAAATAAGGGTTTTCCGCTCACATGAAAATAGATTACCTTATGCTGAGCATTGGGCCATGATAGTGCCACATTTTCAAACGCTATTTGATCTGAAAAGTATTTTTTAACAGATGCATAATTTCGCTTAGGTAAAATTTCTTCAAGGCTATGGTTAAATAATTTTCCAGGGGAAATGCCCACTGTTTCCAAGGTGCTACCTTGCACTAAGGTAAAGCGCAGGTTGGCATCCATTTCCCAAAACCAATCTGCAGATACTCGCGCAAAATCCTTAAATCGTTGCTCACTGAAAAGCAAAGCTGTCTGTGCGTTCTCTAATTCTGAAAGGTTTAAATATAATTCCTGGTGAGTGTTTTTAAGTTCACTTTCTCTCTGCTTGATTTTATCGATAAAAACGCTGAGAGCCTTGGCCATTTTCCCAATTTCATCACTACCCTCAAGCGGAACTTCACCCTGCTCACCTTGGGCGTGCAATACCATGCTATGTTGGAGCATTTCAATGCGTGTACCAATATTCTTCCCAATACGAATAGCCAGAAAAATAGCTGAGGCAACACATAAAAAAGCAATCGCTATCAAGCCAATACCATTACGCTCCAACTGAGAATCTATGCGCTCAGAGGATTTATTAATATTTGACTGCACCTCCCCTATTACTGCGTGTGCAGCTGCCACCAACCATTTTGCATCCCGCGCATAAATTTTTGCTTTAATATTAATGTTTTTCATGCCTTCTATTTCACCTTTTCTTAGGGTGAAGACATTATTGTCGCCCATTGCTAGCGACTCCCAACTCGATAGAGACGATGAAATGTTTTTTTTCAAATCAACAGCGAATGGTTCATTAATTAGTAGCGATATTTCTGAAAAATGCTGTTTAACATCATTTTCAAAATAGGTTAATTGTGCTATTTTTTTCAAACTAGAGGTTGCAAACATCAAATTGGATAGGGATAGCGTTAAAAGATCTATTCTTTTAACGCTAGAAGACAGCTCAAAATCTATGCCATCAGCATCTATATTGATAAGAGAATTAAAATATTCATCCCGCTTTTTTGCCGATCGAATCAAGGAGCGATGTACCTTAATACTCCTCTTTTTTCTGACGATTTGTTGCTCAACTAAAGTGTTCAGCTGCCGGAATCCATCGCGCAGATTCTTATTAGTGATTAGTATGGTGTTGAGACTGTCAATACCAGAAGGTGTTAATTCTTCAATTAATTCAGCCATCAAACGAAACTCATCATCAATCTGATCTACAACCGATTGACGTGTGGATTGATTGCGAGAGTTTATTAATGCCAATGCCTTGGCTGATATAGCCCGAGAACGCACGGCTAGTTCGTGAGCGGATGACAGATAAGGCAGGTAATCTGTTGTTATTGTTTTTAGTGCCTGAGTACTCTGAATAAAAGTAAAAATACCCAAACCACTAGCCAATAGTGTAAAGAGCGCAGCAATGCCAAAACTACCGGCCAAGCGCCTACTAATACTGAATTTTTTCCAAAATTTAATTTTAATCATAAAAACAGTGGAGTTATCTACCCGTCACCAAGATACAGAAGTTCACTAATTCATCACAAACTATAATCTAGATTTAATGTTTAACCTAAAACCTATTCGCCTAAAACCCGGTCACCTGAAATCGAATCAACTGAAATTCAGTAGTCATTTACACTCTGAAATTAGAGTTAGGCCATCCATAGGTATCCATTTCTTTGTAGTATTCACACAATTTGCAGATCATCATGATGCATGTACAATCTCTAATCAAAAATGCAGTTTTTCGGCGTAAGTCGTCTATACTCAACCAAAGGGATAGACGACACAATATAATTATAGACGACAATCGATAATTCAGAGGATATATTGATGACACCGTTAAAAGTTTTCACGCTTTATATCATATCGTTATATATATTGAGTTTATCCTCACTATCTAGTGCCAGCACCCTAGAAGACATCATCGAAAGAGACGAGCTTGTATGTGGCGTTAGAGGTGGGTCCGCTGGATTTGCCAGAATTGATGATGAGGGGGAATGGGCAGGACTAGATGCAGACTACTGTAAAGCATTAGCCGCAGCCGTACTCAAAGATCAGCATAAGGTGGATTACCTCGTCCTTAGCACTAGCCGACGCTTTTCGGCCTTACGCGATGATGAAATTGATGTACTGATCCGCAACACCACTTGGACATACAATCGGGATGTCAGTCTGGGGATAGATTTTGTAGGTATTAACTTTTATGATGGGCAAGGTTTTATAGCATGGAAAAATGGTAACAAAACCTCGCTTAAGGATTTCGGCCCCGGAACATCTATCTGTATAGAAAAAGGCACTACCACGTTAACGAATATGAAGTCTTATATCGCTTACCATGATTTGGACATAAAAATTCTCGAGTTTATCTCCTCCGATACCGCTGAAGATAGTTTTTTTGCACGCAGATGTGACCTGTACTCCACGGACCTATCAATTCTAAGTTCGCTAATGGGCGAAAACGCCATCAATTCTAAATCCTATGTTTTTCTAACAGATAGGATATCTAAAGAACCGCTAGGTCCAGCGGTACGTGACAATGATAGCCAATGGCGTGACATCGTACGCTGGACTCTTTATGCCACCATCGAAGCGGAAGAGAAAGGCATAACAAAAGATAA
>JBLHVX010000083.1:0-8017 GCA_047628835.1 Granulosicoccus sp. | reverse complement strand
GGCTTCTCAGCCTCCTCTATTGATCAACTGATCCAATCCACTCAGTTACCCAGTAGTGATGTGAGCCATCATTTACTCAATTTAGAAATAAATGGCTGGGTAAAACGTTCTGCTTGGGGGTATGAACGCGTATAATTTGATTCATAAACGTTCTTGGGCTCCTACTAGAAAAGTTTATATATAACGAGTTAGGCGAACGCATGTTATTTCAAAAATATAATCCATCTATACTCATTGCAGCACGTATCATGCGCCAAGGAGGAGTCATTGCTTATCCTACCGAGGCGGTGTGGGGGCTTGGGTGCTCACCCGATAACCAAGCAGCCGTTGATCGCATTCTTTCCCTTAAAGAGCGGCACGTCTCTAAGGGTTTGATTCTTGTTGCATCATCTATAGAGCAATTTGCACCTTACTTACAACGTATTACCCCCGAACAACGCTCAACATTGACTGCTTCGTGGCCTGGACCATTCACATGGTTAGTGCCTCACCACAACCTTGTTCCTTCTTGGGTGTCGGGCAAACACGAATCTGTCGCTTTGCGGGTGAGCCGTCATCCACATATTCGCTATTTGTGCGAAGCACTTGGCGGGCCAATCGTGTCTACTTCAGCCAACCCTCAGGGTAAGCCTGCTGCCACACACGCATGGCAAGTTAAACGCTATTTTAAACATCGGTCTGAACTGGACTGGATAGTGCGTGGCAGCGTTGGCAAACGTAGCACTCCCTCAACCATTACCGACCTTGTTACTGGGAAAATCATTCGTTAAACCAAAACCTTGTTTGTAGTCAAACATCGATTGCGGCTTTCTATTACAATACAGTCCAATAGTTTTAGCCCCATGATTTGAGTGTTTTCTCAGTGCGACCTTTCCACGACTCGTCACCATTTTAACCAACAGACTATATATGAGTACGACCAACATATGATCACACCTAACAAAGAAGCCGTTAAAGATTACTTACTTCTATTACAAGATCAGATTTGTGATGCCTTAACAGCTATCGATGGCAAACCATTTATCGAGGATCAATGGCATCGCGAGGAAGGTGGTGGTGGCCGCTCTCGCGTGTTGGCTGATGGTAATGTGATTGAAAAAGGCGGGGTTAACTTTTCCCATGTTTTTGGCGAACAAATGCCCGCTTCCGCCACAGCTCATCGCCCTGAGTTGGCTGGCAGGCGTTTTGAGGCAATGGGCGTTTCTTTAGTCGTCCACCCAGCTAACCCTTACGCGCCTACTAGCCATATGAACATTCGTTTTTTTATCGCCGAAAAAGACGGTGAAAAGCCCGTATGGTGGTTTGGAGGTGGCTATGACTTAACACCTTATTACGGAGATAAAGACGACTGTATCCATTGGCACCAAACCGCAAAAAATGCCTGCGACACCGTCAATACTGACCTGTATCCACGTTTTAAAAAGTGGTGTGACGATTATTTTTATTTAAAACACCGAAATGAGGCACGCGGCATCGGGGGGTTATTCTTCGATGATTTTAACGAACTTGGCTTTGAGCAAAGCTTTGTGTTTTTACAAGCTATTGGTGATAGCTACATTCATGCATATGCGCCTATGCTTGCCCAGAAAAAAGATGTGCCTTTTGGCGAAAAGGAACGAGACTTTCAACTCTATCGACGTGGACGCTATGTAGAATTTAATTTGGTCTTTGACCGAGGAACATTATTTGGATTACAGACAGGCGGCCGAACGGAATCGATTTTAATGTCGCTGCCACCTGTTGTTAGATGGGAATATAACTACCAACCAGAAGAACATTCAGCCGAAGCGGAATTAGCGCGTGAATTTTTACCAGTTCAAGATTGGCTGTCTATTCAGGAGACGATCTAGTGACCGGGAATCTAATAAAGGACAATATGCTGAAGGAGAGTGTGGTGAAAAACGGTAGAATAAAAGCCACACAACATTATGCGGTTTTTGGAAATCCAATCCATCATTCAAAATCACCGGCGCTACATCAAGCGTTTGCAACGCAAACAGGGGAAGACATTCATTACACTGCTGAGCTTGTTGACGTTGATGGATTTTCTGCAGCAGCAGATACTTTTTTTGCATCGGGCGGTAAAGGGTTAAATATTACCGTACCGTTTAAAATTAACGCTTTAGAGTATGCTGACCAGCTAACGACTCGCGCAGAAAAAGCGGGTGCGGTGAACACCTTAATTAAAAGAGACAATTTAATTATCGGTGACAACACCGATGGTGTCGGCTTTATTGATGATGTCGTAAATAATTTACAATGGCCTCTGAAGAATAAAAACATACTTATTTTAGGTGCCGGAGGAGCTGTAAGAGGAATTCTTGATCCATTACTACAAAATAATCCAGCCAACGTCACCATCGCTAACCGTACAGTGGAAAAAGCTAAAAAGCTGTTGCGTGACGTAAAAAATAACACCTCATGTCACTTACAAGCTTGCCACTACGATGGTATCAACACACCGTTCGACATTATTATTAACGGTACATCTGCTAGCTTACACGGAGACCTGCCCAAATTACCCTCTACGACCGTTACTAAAGACAGCTATTGTTACGATATGATGTACAGTAAAGAACCCACTGTATTTATGCGCTGGGGGAAACAATGTGGAGCCAAAGCAGTAGCTGATGGTTTGGGTATGTTGGTCTGCCAAGGGGCTGAATCATTCTACAAGTGGCGCGGAGTAAAACCTCAAACACAGATGGTCATTAAAGAGATTCGGTTGGCGTTATAGTTAAGCTCTATTTTTATACTCTCGCTCTAAACGGATCATTAACTTAAATCTGTATTTTTACAATACCATTGACTCATAATTTTTATATACATCTTTAAACTGATTAAATAAAAATTGATATCTTGCATATTGTTTATGTTCTTTTTCTAGCGACCCTACCTTACTAAAGCATTCTTTACAGCGCACATAACTGTCATTTGTTTTACCATCGGCCTCTGTTTTGGCAACCATCACTTGTACAAGATTTAGGTTGACGCCCACATGGTTGGGAAACATTTTCAACGCATCGCCAAATATTTTTATCGACTTATCATAGTCTCTTTCTTTATAAGCATTAATACCAGACTTTGATAATTCAGCAGCACAATTTTTTCCAGCTAAGCTAATAGGCTCTTCACTGATTCTATCAATCCGTTTAAGCACACTAGTAGAATCTTTCTGCTCTTTAGATAATAGATGGAGCTCTTTATATGCTTTTTGTTTGTCGCCACTCATAATATGCGCGCAAGAATAATCTAACCTCGCATCCACATCTTTCGGATCGAGAACCCCATATTCACTTTCTGCCTGTTTTAGTAACGATTTTGCATAATTTTCTTTACCTTGACACGCATATAATTGTGATTCGATAAAGCCACTCTTCACCTTATTTTTTCGTTCCGGGAAACGCCGTTGCATTCGATCTAACAATCCAAGTGCTTTTTTCGTTTTATCAACCGCTTCGCGGGTACTGACTGTCTTAGCTACATCAACCGTTTTTCTCGCTAAGCTTAAGTAATCTTCTGGCGTCGCGTGGCAAGAATTATAGTTCCACCGAATTGATTCTTCATATGCTTTTAGACAAGTGACATCATCACCATTTTTTTCTGCTAACTGTGCTAAACGACGATGGCGGGTAATAGATTTTGGCGAGAGTTCGGTAGCGTTCTCTGTTGCTCGCTGGGCTTTTTCTGGCTGGTTAGTTTTTTCATAAAAATCAGTAAGCAAATCATGTGCTTCAATATAGCGATGGTCTTCTTTCAGAATTTCTTCAAGTAATGGTTCAATACCATCATAATTTTCATTAGCCATCAATGCTCTGGCTAGACCAATTTTTGCCCAAGCATAGTCTCGTTTTCGAAGCATAGATTGATAAATCTTTTGAGCTTCTTCCGGTTTATCCATCATCATATAAATTTGGGCTTTATAACGTATGCAATCTATGGCGTAACGATGTTTGCTCTTAACTTTTTCATCACATAGTTTAATGGCTTTCGAAAAATTTTTACTGTCCATACATAACTTAATAGCAAATAAATCTTCATGCTTAAGTAATGCACGATCAAGTCGGGTGCGCATTAATTTTTGCGAAATAGGTTTGGTAATATAATCATCAGGCTGATTTTCTATCGCTCCAAGAACCATCTCGCGAGAAGTTTCAGCAGTAATAATTATAAACAACGTGGTGTACTTGAGCATTTCCATATGGCGCAGCTCTTCTAAAATTTGCTGGCCATCTTGAGAATCATCTAAATTGTAGTCACAAATAATCATACCGTAGTTATGATTACGACATAACTCCATCGTCTGATCGGCCGTTGCTGCTGTATCCAAATCACGCACACCAAAGGAGCGCAGCATACGTTTATATAATGCTCTTACTTCCGTCAAATCATCAACGACTAGGCAGCGTTTTTTTTCATATATCTTGATGATATCTATTTGCTGCATTTTTTGGGGCTGTTGAACTAATGCACTCATGACGTTTAATAATACTCGCTACTGTTTAACTAATGATCACTTATAGTTTCGATACTACAGCTGGCAGGCATAATACCGCTCGCTCTTCATATAAGACGACTACTACACTAAGTGGTCTCCTAAGTATATGTCATATTTGAAATTTCGCTAAAAAATCCTGTACGGAAAAAGCAATAGGTAAAAAAACAGAAAAGCCAACGTAAACGCTGACTTTTGATAGGGCTAACTACATATCTAAACATCAAGGTTGGCCACAGTTAATGCGTTAGTTTCAATAAACTCTCGACGTGGTTCAACGTTATCCCCCATTAAAGTGGTGAATATTTGATCAGCCGCAATGGCATCTTCAATCGTAACTTGTAGCATCCGCCGAGTCGATGGATCCATGGTAGTTTCCCATAGTTGCTCTGGATTCATTTCTCCCAAGCCTTTGTAGCGCTGAAGCATATAACCTCGACGAGACTCTACCATCAACCACTCAAGCGCTTCTTTGAAGCTCTGCACGGCTTGCTCGCGCTCACCCCGCTTCACCTTACCGCCTTCTTCAATTAAACCATCTAGCTTAACGCCTAAATCAATAATAGACTGGTATTCTCCAGAGGCAAAGAAGTCGTGACTAAAGGGGTATTCATGACTTAAGCCATGGGATAACTTTTCGATTTGAGGTAAAAATAATTGTCGTTCTTCATCTGCTCTAATAGTCACTAAATAGCGACTGCTACCACTAGTTTCTGCGTCTTCTAATGCCTCTGATAAGTTATTACTCCATGTAGTGACCGCCGCCTGACTACTTAAATCATCTAGGCTTAGTGCTGGCATATAGATCATTTTCTCCAGTACTGTTTCTGGGTACAAACGCGATAAACGCTCAATAGTCGCTAAAACTTGTCGGTAATCTTTAACTAGGCTTTCTAAGGCGGTGCCTGATATAGGAGGGGCTGTGGGGTTGGTGAATACTTGCCCACCATCTAAAGCAACATTCGTAAAAAAGTCTGTTCGTGCTTCTTCGTCTTTCAAATACTGTTCTTGTTTACCCTTAGAAATTTTAAATAACGGTGGCTGAGCAATATAGATATGGCCTCTCTCAACTAATTCTCGTGTTTGGCGAAAAAAGAACGTGAGCAATAATGTACGAATGTGTGATCCGTCAACATCAGCATCGGTCATAATAATAATTCGATGATAGCGTAACTTATCTGCATTAAATTCTTCTGCACCAATACCGCAACCTAGTGCGGTAATTAACGTACCTACTTCTACACTAGAAAGCATTTTATCGAAGCGTGCTTTTTCTACATTAAGAATTTTACCTTTTAACGGTAAGATTGCCTGGGTTTTACGGTCACGACCTTGCTTTGCAGAACCTCCCGCTGAATCACCCTCCACTAAGTAAACTTCTGAAAGAGCAGGGTCTTTTTCCTGACAATCTGCGAGCTTACCTGGCAAGCCTGCAATATCTAATGCGCCTTTACGCCTTGTCATCTCGCGGGCTTTACGTGCGGCTTCACGGGCTTTCGCAGCCTCGATCATTTTACCGACGATACTCTTCGCTTCTTGCGGATTTTCTAGTAGGTAGGCATTAAATGACTGGCCCATTTCTTGTTCAACCGCCGATTTCACCTCAGACGACACTAGCTTATCTTTCGTTTGTGACGAAAATTTAGGGTCTGGTACTTTCACTGAAATGATCGCTGTTAAGCCTTCACGGGCATCATCACCGGTCGTATTGACCTTATCTTTCTTCAACATCCCTTCTTTTTCGATATAGCTGTTTAAGCCGCGGGTCAGTGCCGCACGAAAACCTGCGAGGTGTGTTCCACCGTCACGTTGCGGAATATTGTTGGTATAACATAATAGATTTTCTTGGAAACTATCGTTCCACTGTAGTGCAACTTCAACGCCTATGCCGTCTTCACGAGTTGTGTTGAAATGAATCACTTTATTAATAGGGTTTTTGTTGGTGTTTAGATAGGCGACAAATGCGTGGAGACCACCCTCATACTCAAACACTTCTTCTTTAGCGCTACGCTCATCTTTTAATACTATTCGAACGCCTGAATTCAAAAAAGACAGTTCTCGCAGTCGTTTAGCTAACTGCTCAAAATAGAATTTGATATTGGTGAAGGTTTCGCCTGACGGCTTAAAATGTACTTCTGTGCCCGTTTTCTCTGTATCGCCAATCACTGCTAACGGTGCTTGAGGGACACCATGGCGGTAGAGTTGCTCATGAACCTTGCCTTGTCGACGAATCGTCATTGTTAGCTCAGAAGACAAGGCATTAACCACCGACACACCAACACCGTGTAATCCACCAGAGACCTTATAGGTATTATCATCAAACTTACCACCCGCATGCAGTACCGTCATAATGACTTCAGCAGCAGAAACACCCTCTTCGTGAATTTCTGTAGGAATGCCTCGACCGTTGTCAGATACCGAAATCGATTCATCTGGGTGAATCACCACGCGAATCTCAGAACAGTGCCCAGCTAAAGCTTCGTCAATTGAGTTGTCAACAATTTCAAAGACCATGTGGTGTAAGCCTGAGCCATCATCGGTATCACCAATATACATCCCTGGTCTTTTCCTGACGGCATCAAGACCTTTAAGTACCTTAATACTGGAAGAGTCATATTTGTTTTCAGTTTGATTATTGTCTGACATAACCTGAAGTATCCCGTTACTGTACTGTTAATTGTGTGTGTGTGTAGAGTGTAATTTTTAGTTGTTTTTCTTATTCAATCTTACTTTTGACTATTACTTCTTCTTGTTTAATCCCGCCATGTTTCACGTGAAACACGAAAGGCATTGTTTCTTTTGCGTTCCACGGATTTAACAGATCATCTTTATTCACACCCGTTACCAAAACCTGTGCGCCTAACCCTATTAGCCAATCTGCTAAGACTTGAATGTGACGTTTATCTAATTCCGCAAGTAAGTCGTCGACAAGAAAAACGCATTGGCGAGACGTAGAGAGGTGATATAAATGCGCCTGTGCTATCGTCATTGCGCACACTAAAGACTTTTCCTGTCCTCGACTTAATACTTCTGCCGCTGGTTTCGATTGCGCCTTTATCTTTATTTCTGCTCTCTGAGGCCCTTGATGGGTATAACCATCTCGACAATCCCTCATGTAATCCGTATCAAGTACCTCCCTAATATCCTGATCATTATTCCAGCCCCGATAATATTCCATCTCGACTGATAAAGATTCTAAAGAAAACTCGCTATCAAGTCGTTGGAAACTATCGACAAAAGCATCGAAGACCTCTGCTCTGATGATATCAATCGCCTGCGATAAACGAATAAACTCCTGATCCCAGGGTTCTATATCCAAAGGATCTATTTTATCACGTCTTAAGAGGCTATTGCGCTGTTTAAGTGTCTTTTGCAATGCGCTCCACAGCCCGGCGAACTCAGGTTTCACGTGGAACACTAGCCAATCTAAAAACTGGCGCCTTTGCACAGGCGAACCCTCTATAAGCTGGAACGAGTGTGCGTTAATAATCAATAAAGGCAGTTGTTTTGCTAGCACAGCAG
>JBLHVX010000082.1:0-8078 GCA_047628835.1 Granulosicoccus sp. | reverse complement strand
AGCGTTAGGACTATTGTAGTCAATATCTATTCCACGGTAGTGGCAATGGGCACCCTTATGATCAGGCACACATTTACCCAGCACTAAGCTAGGAAAGCCAGACAAACCCGTTTGCGATGCCAATTGCTGGTATTGATTGATGTTATTCTGCAATAGTCGATTAACCTCCACACTATTTAAGTCTTTCTCGAAGCGGTCCACATCTAAGCCGATACGCTCTGCGCAAACCATTAATGTGCCGGTATCAGATGGATTTTGAGCATGTAAATAATAAGCTTGCTGAATGGCTAACACCATGGGATCTTCACTCGCAGCGTTTTGCTGACTTGCCGCGATAACGCCTCGGCAAGCCGGATACGTGGAGCGGCGTGGCTGGCACACACGCCAAAAATCATAATTAAATTCTATGTTTGGAATGGTTTGCTGGATACGCCGCCAAGTGAACTGTAGCATCTCTTGCATTTCTAACGGCATCGGCTCATCAGAATCAGGTGCTAAGCCACCTAACACATACTGAATAGCTATTGGGGGATATGCTTTGGCGATAGCGTCACGTAAAGCATCCCATGTTGGATGAAAGCCCCAGCACCAACTACACATAGGGTCATGAATATAATATAGGGTGTAATCAACGGCGTGATTAAGGGTACTTTGACTCATTACGACTTTCTCATTCTGCTGCTTCACTAAAATTTTGCTGGAACACCCATGAACTTACTAAATAACGGGTTCACTAGATAGCAGTGATACCATTTCATCGGTAGCTTTTACCAAAGCATCTACAATACCGACTTCTTTCGATGAGTGACCGGCATCACGAATAATACGTAATTGTGCATTAGGCCAACACCGCTGTAGTGCAAAGGCGTTATCTAACGGACAAATCATATCGTAACGTCCATGAATTATGATGCACGGGATATTTGCCAACACATCTGCCGATGCGAGAATTTGATTATCACTAATAAAACCATGATTAACAAAATAATGCGCCTCGATTCTTGCTAAAGATAGAGCTAAATGTGGATTAGAAAATGCCTTTTCTACCTCTGGGTGCGGACGCAATGTCGCACACCGTCCCTCCCACAAAGACCATTGTTTAGCCGCATGCATTTTTTGTAATTCGTTACTGCTCGTCAGTAAACGATAATACGCATTAATAATATTACTTACTTGAACCGTAGTGCGTTCACTCGCTTTATCTTTGGGATCAATGGCAAGATTAGCAATGGGGTTAACATTTGAGGCAACAGGGGCAATAAATTCCTCCCAATAATCTGGGTAAATATGACTTGCGCCTTCTTGATAAAACCAATGTAAGTCGGCAGGACGGCAAAGAAAAACACCCCGCAGCACCATACCTAATACACACTGAGGATGCGCTTGCGCGTACAACAGTGCCAATGTTGATCCCCATGAGCCACCAAACAACATCCATTGATCAACGCCTAAATGTTCGCGTATTTGTTCTATATCGGCGATTAAATGTGCGGTGGTGTTATCTTTCAATTCGGCACGTGGGCGAGATAAACCGGACCCACGCTGGTCAAATAAGATAATCCGATATTTTTCCGGGTTAAAAAAACGCCGATCTTGATCCGAGCAGCCCGCGCCAGGCCCCCCATGAAGAAATAGCACAGGAATACCATTTTCAGCGCCAGATTCCTCGACGTAGAGTTTATGCGTGTCATCAACGTCCAGATGAAAAGTAGCATTGGGTTTAATGGATGGATATAGATGCTGCATAAGACCTCCTGATCAGGCCGTTGAGAGAACTAAAATATAGTCGAAATTGCATCAACTTACCATCAACTTACCCTCCACTTAACAATATGATTTTAATCGCGACGAATTTGGATTCTACCAATGCGAACTAGCACACTACTTTAACAACGGAGGATTCGTTCATTCCAAACCATACAATACGACTAAGCATATAGACGCAATAAAAAATCATACCGAGAGCAAAGAAGATAAAGGAGATGAGAGGGAAAACAAAAGGGGAAGCAGTCAAGGAGTGAGGGGGGGAGGGGAATAGGAGCATAGCAAGAGCTATACTCCTATAAACACTTAGGCTTCCTGTAAGTCTAATTGCTCTTTATCACGGCGGCGGTGCTGCATCCAACCCATAAGGAACAAGAGTAATAGTGCTGGGATAAACATCAGCTCAGCAGGCAAACGATCTACCTTTTTCACTACCGATGTAATCTTCCAGCCATACTCAAGACCTAACTTGTCAGCCTGACTACCAAACACCACTTTATCAACAAGCAACTCATCACTGTTATCGCCTGCGACTAATACCATGCCTATATCCGATAATCTCGCATCTGCCACTGTCTCTGTCGAGTTAAGTTGTAGGCTGATGGTTTTATCGATCTCACGACCTTCTAGGTTTTCACCTTGAACGCGAAACTGGATGAACTCCCCAACATTTATCGATTCAACTTCTGCCACAAGCTCCGATACTGGTGTATTCATCGTTGGCGGATAGACTTTATCCCACCAATAACCCGGCACGAATAACGTGAACGACACTACGATTAGACCAATCGTTTCCCACCACTTAGTTCGCGTGAACCAGTAACCTTGCGTCGCAGCAGCGAAGACGAGAATCGCCGTCACCGCGCTAAAGATAGTTAACAACAGTCCCCACACGCTCTCAATACCGATCAGTAACAACTGAGTATTGAAAATAAACATAAAGGGTAAGATAGCGGTTCGTATATCGTAGGCAAAACCCTGGATGCCCGTTTTAATAGGGTCATCACCAGATATCGCAGCAGCCGCAAACGCGGCTAAGCCCACTGGCGGCGTGTCATCCGCCAAAATACCAAAATAGAAAACAAACAAGTGAACCGCAATTAATGGAACCACTAATCCGTTTTCAGCACCTAGGCTTACGATAACCGGGGCCATTAGTGTGGATACAACGATATAGTTAGCCGTTGTCGGCAACCCCATCCCCAACACAATACAAATTACTGCGGTAAAAAATAATATCAGTATTAAGCTACCACCAGAAACAAATTCGACAAATGCAGTCATCATCTGGCCCAAGCCTGTCTGGGTCACTGTGCCTACGATAATGCCTGCTGTCGCTGTAGCGATGCCGATACCGATCATATTGCGCGCACCAGAGATTAAACCATCAACAAAGTCATGGCAGCCATGAAAAAACATACCTTTTAAGTCATGCTCCGCTCTAAACCACGCTTTAAGTGGTCGATGAGTGAATACCACTAAAATCAAGCAAGCAACGGCATAAAACGCTGAGGTTTGAGGTGAATACTGCTGCACTGCCAACGCCCATAACAGGACAATGATCGGCACAGAAAAGTATAAGCCGGATAATACCGTCGGCCTTACTTCTGGTAAATGCGAGAGTTCAATACTGTCATCATCCTCAGATAAATCAGGATACGTAGAAGCTACTTTTACCAACCAGACATACATTCCAATGATCACTGCACTGAGCGCCAATGAGGCGTAATCACCAAACACTGATTCAGCTACTGCGGAGCCATAGTAAACACCCACACCCAACATCAACAATATGACAATATTTGTCACCCAACTCAGCATTCTCTGGGCTAAAGTAGGCTTATGGGTTCTCTCTATACCCTGCATGTTTAACTTGATCGCTTCCAAGTGAACAATATACATTAACGCTATATAAGAAATGAGTGACGGTAAAATAGCATGTTTAATCACCTCTAAATACGATATGCCTACATACTCAACCATCAAAAAGGCAGCTGCACCCATGATAGGCGGTGTTAGCTGACCATTGGTCGATGCCGCGACTTCAATCGCGCCCGCTTTAGTCCCGGGGAAACCAACACGCTTCATTAGCGGGATAGTAAATGTACCTGTTGTCACTACGTTGGCAATAGACGAGCCAGAAATAATACCGCTCAAGCCCGACGCAACAACGGCTGCCTTAGCTGGACCACCGCGCATATGCCCGAGTAATGAAAATGACACTTTAATTAAATAGTTACCTGCACCGGCTCTATCTAAGAAACTGCCTAACAAAACAAACAAGAATACGAATGTTGTCGATACGCCTAGAGCAACACCAAACACCCCTTCTGTAGAAAGCCACTGGTGAGAAGCCACCTTACCCATACTCGCACCAGGGTGCGATATCACTTCTGGCATATACTTCCCGCCAACCGTGAAGATCAAAAATACCACTGACACGACGACTAGAGGCAAGCCCAAACTACGTCGAGCAGCTTCAAGCAATAGAGCAAGACCCGTCCAAGCGACAATAATATCTAGTGTTGTGGGTAAGCCTATGCGGCTAACGGAAGTTAACTCTTCCCTAAAAATTAAAAGATAAAGAATCGTTCCCGTGGCCAGTGCAGCCAAGAACAAATCGTATAGAGGCAATCTATTTTTATCCCGCTCAAATAACGGGAACAAACTAAAGGCTAAAAAACTCGCAAAAGCTAGGTGAACAGCCTTAGCTTGATCTTCGTTAATGGTAAGCTCAAAAATGAATGGCAGCGGCGAGGCATACCAAAGCTGGAAGCATGACCAAAGAATAAGTATGGTAATAATAAACGTTTTATTCAAACCCAATAAATTTCGGTGTCCAGTTTCGACATCGATATATTTATTGGTATCTGTAGAAGGATTAGGCTGGCTATCGGCAGACATAAGGAAACATCCGAGAAGTGTAAAAGCATAAAAACCCTAGCCTTATTATTGTTACTTATTAATAAGGGTAGGGTTTCGGGTCAGTACAATATCTGCTGGGCAAATATTGTACTGTGTAACAAATCTATATTATCAAAAAACAAACCCTTAGGTGACTTAGCCCAAGGGGTTATTTAGCAAGGCTTATAGTAAGCCAGCTTCTTTATAATATTTTACCGCACCTGCATGTAGAGGAGCTGAAAGACCATCTTTTATCATTTCAGATTTTTTCAGGTTAGCAAACGCAGGATGTAACTTTTTGAATGTATCAAAGTTTTCGAATACTGCTTTAACCACATTATAAACAACGTCTTCTGATACATTAGTTGACGATACAAATGTTGCACCAACACCAAATGTCGCTACGTCAGCATCACTACCTGTGTACATGCCACCAGGGATACTAGCAGTACGGTAGAAATCGTTGTCTGCGACTAACTTATCAACAGCACTACCACCAACGGTAACTAATACACTGTCGCAAGAAGTCGTCGCTTCTTTAATAGAACCACTTGGGTGACCAACGGTATAGATCATTGCGTCGATTTTGTTATCGCATAATGCTTTTGATTGCTCAGATGCTTTCAACTCAGACGTTAACGCGAAGTCTTTTGTAGTCCAGCCTTTTGCTTCCATCAACACTTCCATAGTACCGCGCTGGCCTGAACCAGGGTTACCGATGTTTACACGCTTGCCTTTTAGGTCATCAAACGTTTTGATGCCAGAATCTGCACGAGCAACAACAGTGAACGGTTCTGGATGAACAGAGAATACAGCACGTAGTTCTTTAAATGCACCAGCATCTTTAAACTTGCTTGTCCCGTTGTATGCATGATACTGCCAATCTGACTGAGCAACGCCCATGTCTAGTTCGTTACCACGAATAGTGTTGATGTTATAAACAGAACCACCGGTACTTTCAACAGAACAACGAATGCCGTGGCTTTTGCGTTCTTTATTCACTAAACGACAAATTGCGCCGCCAGTAGGGTAATAAACGCCGGTTACACCACCGGTACCGATAGTAACGAAATCGCTAGCACTTGCAGCCATTGCTGCTGATGCCAATCCAAGTCCAACTAATACTGAACGTAACTTCATAAATTCACCTTTATATTTATATTTATATTATTAAAATCATGTAATAAAAACCGACAATACCTAGGTCCTAAATAATGTAGATACTGGACTGCTTTACACCTATCACGATGCAAACCCCCGACATTTCATTGATTGAATACATCTTCTAAATGCCCTTTGACTGGCTAATGGCTACATACACAGCCATTAGCCAGTCAAAAATTACGCTTGGATCATAACTGAGCCACTGCATCCAAAACAAACATTTGGCGCTATACAACCATAAGAAAAACTTATCTTTTTATAAAAAACAAGAAACTGTATATATTTCGACCTAAAAACCACTAAGAACTTATCTTTAGAGCGTAAAGTCAAGTAAAGAAACCGCAAGAAGCCTAACAATCAGGTAAAATACAACCCTTTAAGCACTGAAACAGAGCTAACCAATTACTGTTTCAAACAGAGGGGGGCGGCGGCCGAAAAAACATAAGAAAAACTTATCCTTATATAAGCCTTCCATTAATAATATTATTACATGCATCAGACATGACGCCTAATGACATTAAATGGCACCCCCATAAGCTATAGCTATGCCATATATAAAAGGAAATCTTCCGGGACCGACACACCCATCATAAAAAGTTACCCCACGCGGTAGATGCGGGAGAGAACGTTATCGTCAATACTAACTTCAAATTAACGTATCTAGCTTCAACCAAATGTTACTCGGGTTTATTCTTATTGGGCTACCAAGTTAATCATCAATTTACATACAATCGCTCTGCCAGCTACATGACTTTTTGTTATGTATTATGAAAAAACTCATCTACCCTGCATTAATCAGACGGCCAAAGCTTAGAACGAAGTTATCGGGGAAGCTCTCAACACGTCCCCCACACTGATACTGGGTAACAATTGAGTGTGTAAGTGATTATCCCTCAAAAATCTAACGCAATCATATGACCTCAATCAACATAGCCGTTGCCTCTCCACCCCCAATACATAGCGCCGCCAAGCCTCGCTTTTTCCCTTGCCGCATAAGGTTATGCAATAAGGTCACGACAATTCGGCAACCACTTGCCCCTAAAGGATGTCCTAATGCGCATGCACCTCCTGCCACATTGGTTTGCTCGGCAGTAAAGCCTATTTCTTGCATTCCTAAGATAGACACCATAGCAAACGCCTCATTAATCTCGACAAGATCAATGTCGCTAGGCATTAGCTGCTGCTGGCTTAATAGTTTTTTTATTGCGCCAACCGGAGCAGAGGTGAAATGTTCTGGCTGGTGCCCGTAAGAAACATAATCGACAATACGGGCAATAGGTCGCAGACCTAATGCCTCTGCTTTATCTCGGCGGGTCATTAATAATGCTGCGGCACCATCAGCGATGGAACTTGCGTTAGCCGCCGTGATACTGCCATCCTTAGTAAATGCGGGGCGTAACAGCGGTATTTTTTCTGGCTTAGCCAAACTCGGTTGTTCGTCCTCTTGAACCAGTATCTCGGTTTTTTTATTTTTTACGGTAACAGGTGCTATCTCATCCACAAACCAGTCTTGATTTATGGCATGTTGCGCACGTGCTAAAGACGTCAGGGTAAAATCATCCATCATAGTACGAGTAATCGCATACTCATCGGCCACACTCTGTGCATGCACCCCCATCAGTTCGCCATCATAGGCATCTTGCAGGCCATCTAGAAACATATGATCCAACAGTGACTGATGCCCCATGCGATAACCTGAACGCGCCTTATCTAATAAATATGGCGCATTGCTCATAGACTCCATCCCACCTGCGATCACCATGTCTGCTCGCCCTAACTGAAGTTGGTCGGCCGCCATCATAATGGCTTTCATACCCGAACCACAGACTTTATTCACCGTTGTACAACTGGTACTAGCGCTCAGCCCTGCCGCTAACGCGGCTTGCCTCGCGGGTGCTTGACCTGTTCCGGCGGCAAGCACACACCCCATATACACTTCGTCTACCATAGCGCTTAGCTCTGCCGCATTATCTAATGAAGTGCCGAATGAAGTGCCGAATACGGTATCTAGTGTTGTGCCGGATGAATTATTCACCGCAGATGTTACCACTGCACGAATCGCCGCTGCACCCAACTGAGGCGCTGTTACGCTAGACAAGCTCCCCTGAAAACCACCTAAGGGAGTACGCTGGCCCGCAACAATAACTATTTCTTCTAGCATGGTAATACCTCTCTTATTTCACTGCTGTCCAGTTAATTTTATAAACATCTAACCCATGTCTTGCGCCAAGCCTACATCCTGAAAG
>JBLHVX010000081.1:0-8244 GCA_047628835.1 Granulosicoccus sp. | reverse complement strand
ATACTGGCTACTTCACATATAACAAGTATTAGGCATGTTTATAAACATCATACAAATGATACAGGCTCTGTAGGCAATAGGTTTTATGAATATATTATGTATATAAGTTAATATTCTAAAGTGTCTGAATTAAGAATTATTAAAACAGACTTTCTGCTTGGCTAAATCCCCAGGCAAATATTTTGCCGCACGATAAAAGGCCAGCATTGAAAGCAGGCCAACAAACGATACGCCAGCAATGGAATAACGCAGTGCATCACCACTGCCTAAGCTTGGAGTTAATGCATCACTAATAAGTCCTACCACCAATGGGCCGCAACCTAAGCCAATTAGGTTTAATACAAAAAACAAAACAGCTGACGACATGGCACGCATACTTGGGCTAACTAAGGTGTGGGTAATGGCGATCACGGGGCCCAAATACAACGCTCCAAAAACCGTGGATATAAATAACAGGCTTAAAGCTTGAGTGCTGTCATCCAAAAACATGGCCGTTGCAATTAACGCAGGTCCAAAAATAGCGGGTATCGCGGGCACCCATAAATACCAACGAATATCTTTTAAACCTAATTTGTCAGCAAAGTGTCCTCCAGCATAGGTGCCAATAATGCCGCCTAAACCCGCTGTAATAGCAAGACTAATACCCACTTGAGTGGTTTCAAAGCCATGCGAACGAATAAGAAAGGAAGGTAAAAAGTTACCGATACCGTAGCTACAAAAAGCAGTAAGGCCTGAACCAAGGGCAAAAAAGCGAAAGGATTTCAAGCCCCATAAAGTTGATATAGTTTCCTTAAAAGTCACACTGGTTTTTATTTCTACGCCATCCGATATACCGCGAATAGGTTCACGCAATGTAAATTTAACAACCAAGGCGACTAATAACCCTGGCAATCCCACTGCAAAAAAAGCGATACGCCAGCCATAATGTTCGTTAACCCAGCCGCCAACAATGAAGCCAATTAAAATCCCTAAGTACACACCGGTAGAATAAATCGACATGGCGCGCCCGCGCTCTTTAGCGGGATAGTAATCTGACAAAATAGAATGCGATGGTGGACTGCCACCGGCTTCACCAACACCTACACCGATGCGTGCTAACAATAACTGGTAAAAGTTTTGCGTTAAGCCTGATAATGCTGTCATTCCACTCCAAACAGCAATGGCACCCGCAACAATATTCTTACGATTCCCTACGTCGGCCCAGCGCGCAATAGGAATACCGACACTGACGTAAAAAATGGCAAATGCAAAACCGGTTAATAGCCCTAATTGAGCATCAGAAAGTAGCATATCGGCTTTAATAGATTCTTGTAGTATCACTAATATTTGGCGATCGACAAAATTTAGCGCATAAACAATTGTCAGCAAAAACAGCACATAGCGGCGGTAGCCTTTACTAGGGGGAGTCACTGCGCTGGATTCACTCTGATTATCCAGTTGATCTGAAGTCTTAGGCTGTTCCATGAAATTCCTACCATTTTATTTTTATATTAGGCACTTTTATACAATTACCATGGGCACAAAAGTATCGTTTAGGGGACACTTTAAAAGTGTGCAGTAGCGATATAGCCTTCGGTATTTCTAACCTTTGTACCATGAGAGTATTTGGTAAGGTACGCAATAGTGTTAAATATGGCCCGTTTTGTCTAGTTTATAGCCAGGTTTATACTTACCACTTAATGTCCAGTTTAGGTGCACCTTGGGTACATAGGATTCGCCACTGAGTGGTCACGATCTAAAATTTTGTGTTTATTATGTTAAGTAGCTTCGTTTGTATCCATTAATGCATCGATTGCAGCTACTATTCATAAGATTAATAGATATTTAGTATTACAAATCATTTCATTCATGACTTGGCTCTGGTTAGCATCAGTTAAAGATTACAGATTGAATTTAAATAAAACGAAGGATCTGACGATGGATTTTGAATTAAGCCCAAAAGCAAAAGATTACGTTAAAAGAACCAAGGCGTTTATAAAAGAACACATTGAGCCGATGGAAGCCGATTTTTGGGCGGACGTGAATGCTAAACAAAACCACGGTGATTGGACCAAGTGGGAAGTGCCTGCGATTGTCGATGAGCTAAAAGCTAAGGCCAAGGCTGAAGGTTTGTGGAACATGTTCCTGCCTGATGATGAATTCGGTGCTGGCTTAAGTATTTTGGAATACGCCTCGGTTGCGGAAGAAACGGGTCGCAGTCTTTTAGCCCCCACTATCTTTAACTGTAATGCCCCAGATACTGGCAATATGGAGCTGTTATGGCGTTATGGTTCTAAAGAGCAACAAGCGCAATGGCTGACACCGTTACTGGCAGGAGACATTCGTTCTGTTTTTTGTATGACAGAGCCCGATGTTGCTTCATCTGACGCCACTAACATGGTGGCAACCGCTGTGGTCGATGGTGATCATGTCATTCTTAATGGCAGCAAGTGGTGGTCGAGCGGTATTGGTGATCCACACTGTAAAGTGGCTATCTTCATGGCCAGTACCCCAGATGAGAGTAAGGATCGTCATCATCAGCATTCTATGGTGTTAGTGCCTCTTGATACACCGGGAGTTGAGATTGTTCGTATGCTGCCTGTATTTGGTGTTTATGATGCACCTCATGGCCATGGTGAAGTAAAGTTTACCGATGTACGTTTGCCAGTTTCAAGCTTTATTAGCGGGCCTGGTATGGGGTTTGAAATCGCACAAGGTCGTTTAGGACCAGGTCGTATTCATCATTGCATGCGTTGCCTAGGCGCAGCAGAAAAATCATTAGAGTTGATGGTTGATCGTGGTATGCAGCGTACCGCTTTTCATAAGCCGATTATGAAGTTGGGCGGCAATGCCGAGCGTTTGGCAGAGGCCCGTATTGCGATTGATCAGGCACGTTTATTAACACTTTTCGCGGCGTGGAAAATGGATAAAGTTGGGGCGCTTAATGCCATGACTGAAATCTCTGCCATTAAGGTGGTTGCACCTAACGTCTTGCAAAAAATCGTTGATGATGCCATTCAAATTCATGGTGGCGCCGGTGTGAGTCAAGACACTCCTCTGACAGCTTTCTTTATGCAAGCGCGTTCTTTGCGATTAGCGGATGGCCCAGATGAAGTGCATAAAGGTGTGATTGCCCGCATTGAACTAGCCAAGCGGGGTTACTTTAGCAAAAAGCGTTAATAGCGACCTCTTTCGACTCCTTAGATGTTAGTGATCGCTAACATTTGAGGTTTTGTTTTATCAACCCAACTTCTTATCACACTCCCTCTCGCATTCACGGTTGCATTACTTATTAGACCATCCAGCGGCCTTTACCTGCGATTCTCGCATTATATCGATGAATGAATTGTCATTTTATCGTCATCTTTTCTTATCATATTCAGCCTCTGGTGTGAGTATTCACTCTTGTTACATCAAAAAGTTGTTAGTGACCACTTACATATAGCAAAAAAGTCTAAATTAATTTGCATTGCTTAGTTAGTATTCACTAACTTAAGAGATTACTTTAACTTTTGCGCCCAGAGTCACGGGTAGCAAGACTTTTCCGAATCAAGATCCTTACGGTTTTGACTCTTTTGGCAGAAACAGTCGCTAAGTCCTTGTGAATTAACGCAAATTTTCACATATCCACAGCATAGTTCACCTTGCAAATCTGCTTCAGCATTTCTATAGTGTGCACTAGTGGAGTAAAGTGGGTAGAAGTGGGTTTTTGTAGCGATGTTGTGTTAAAAATATCACTCAAAATCTGACTCAATATTTTAAAGAAGGAAAGTCAGTGTTTCGTGGACTCAGTGCGGTTAATTTAGATGCTAAAGGAAGGCTAGCGATCCCGATGAAATATCGGCAATTGCTGGTGGATCTCTGTGCTGGGCATCTAGTAGCCACAATCGATACTGAAGAACGCTGTTTACTCATCTATCCCGTTGATGAGTGGGAATTGATTCAAGCAAAAATTGAAGCGTTACCTAGTTTTAATCCGAGTGCACGAAGAATCCAGAGATTGTTAATTGGGCATGCCACCGATATCGAATTGGATGCCAACGGGCGAATTTTATTGTCCCAGCCATTGCGCGAATATGCGCAGTTAGAAAAAGAAACGGTTTTGCTGGGGCAAGGTAAAAAATTAGAGCTGTGGAGTAAGGATCTGTGGAATAACCGTCGTGATGATTACATCGCTGAAGTGAATTCTCCGGAAGTACTTCCAGATGAACTATTAAATCTTTCTTTATAAAGAAGTCTTATGGCAAAACGTAGCAGAATCAAACTCAGTAAGACTGAGCGCGAAAAAGCTGAGCAACAGCAAGCCGTGCAAAAGAAAGATCAACTTGATCTAGGTGTTGGAGCCCAACAAGACCATTTCACGGTGTTATTGCATGAAACAGTGGCCGGCTGTGTGGTCGATCCAGACGGCATTTATGTCGATGGTACTTTTGGCCGTGGCGGTCATAGCGAGTTGATATTAAGTAAGTTGTCCGAACATGGTCGCTTATATGGCATTGATAAAGATCCACTGGCGATAGAAACGGGCAAGGCTTTAGAGTTAAAAGATTCTCGTTTTCAAATTATAAACGCCAGCTTTGCCGAGTTACAAGAGCAGCTGCAAGACCGTGGTATCGAAAAAATTGATGGTCTGCTATTGGACTTAGGGGTTTCTTCACCGCAGTTAGATGATGCCGAACGTGGCTTCAGCTTTATGCGCGATGGCCCACTGGATATGCGCATGGATCCAACGTCGGGTGTGAGTGCAGAAGAGTGGATTGCTAAAGTCAGTGCAGAAGAATTAGCGCGAGTCATGAAAGAGTATGGCGAAGAGCGATTTGCTAAACGTATGGCTAATGCCGTGATTCGTGAACGTGAATTGCAACATATTAATCGTACCGTGCAGCTGGCAGAAATTTTAAAAGAAGCGAATCCTGCTTGGGAAAAATTTAAGCACCCTGCAACACGTGCTTTCCAAGGTATTCGTATTCATCTTAATAATGAACTAAGTGATTTAGAAAAGATTCTTGATCAATCGGTTGATGTATTAAAAGTCGGTGGTCGTTTGGCAGTGATTAGTTTTCACTCATTAGAAGATCGTATCGTGAAGCGTTTTATTCGTCGTCAAGAGCAGGGTCGTCCTATACCAAGAGGGTTGCCGATTCTTGATGATGAGTTGGGTAAGACCATGAAAAAAATGAGTAAAGCGATTAAGCCGAAAGCCAATGAAGTGGGTGGCAACGTGCGTGCACGCAGTGCGGTACTTCGAATTGCTGAGCGTATTGAAGGTGAACGGAATTAACGGTCAATGATGTCTGCCACCAAGCAGAATGTGCTGATATTGCTAGCATGGTTCTTCGTTATAGTGTGTGCCACGTTGCAGGTGGCAGCGACTCATTGGCACAGACAGTTGGTCGCCGACTGGCAAGTCTCTGAGCATCGACGTTTGGATTTAGAGCAAGATTATGGACGTTTAATATTAGAGCAAAGTGCATTGACCGCTCATGGTCGAGTTGAGCGCATGGCAAAAGAAAAATTAAATATGATAGAGGCGATGGATGTACAGGTCATCCGTAGTAGTCGCTAATAGTAATATCGTTAATCCCAAGGTAGGGATTTAAAATAATAATTAATACGTAACGAAATGGTCTAACTAAGATGGAAATTAAGATGAAGGGCACACACTAACGTGGCTAATCCCCATACTAAAAAAGCTGCAACCACAGCATTAACAGAAGCGGTTGAATATCGTATTCCAGTCTGGCGTTTTGCGTTAGTACTGGGCGTATTCCTATGCCTGTTGATTATTGTAGCCGGCCGTATGGGTTATCTACATCTTGTGCAACAATCTTTTTTAGCGGCTCAAGGTGAGCAGCGTATGGTGCGTGATGAATCCATTCCTGCTTTACGTGGCGATATTAAGGATCGAAATGGTGAGCCACTGGCTGTTAGCTCTCCAGTGAAAAGTTTGTGGTTAAACCCTCAACTTTTTGATGCCGCCAATGTGCAAAAGCTTGCTACTACTTTAGGTATTTCAGCCAACACATTGACTCGCCGTTTAAAGCGCAATCGCCACCAAAGCTTTATGTACGTAGAGCGTCATCTACCCCCAGAAAAAGCCGATGAAGTATTAGCACTGAAGCTGAGTGGTATATTTTCAGAAACTGAGTATCGCCGCTTTTACCCCGCGTCAGAAGTCACCTCGCATGTGGTCGGTATGACCAATATTGATGGTAATGGTCAAGAGGGTTTGGAGCTGGCTTATAATGATTGGCTGCAAGGCGCTCCAGGGCAGCAGCGAGTCGTAAAAGATTTATTGGGCAATGTTATTAAGCAATTGAATGTTTCCGCGATTGCTAAACCAGGGAATGAATTAAAGCTAACACTGGATTTACGTTTGCAGTACTTGGCTTATCGAGAGTTAAAAGCGGTTGTGCAAGCGCATAAAGCAAACTGGGGCAGTGCGGTTCTGTTGGATGCGAGTAACGGTGACATTTTAGCCTTGGTCAATCGCCCTTCTTATAATCCTAATAACCGCGCCACGTTAAAAGCAAAAGACATGCGCAATCGAGCCTTAACCGACTTGGTTGAACCAGGCTCAACGATGAAAGCCTTTACGGTTGCCGCATCGTTAAAGAAAGGTAATTACAATCCGAGCTCTGTGATTGATACCTCGCCGGGTTTCATGCGCATCAAGAGAAAAACCATTCGCGATCATAGGAATTATGGGCGCTTAGATTTGACTGGAATTATTAGGAAGTCGAGCAATATTGGCGTAACCATGTTGGCTCATGAAATGGGTGCAGAACATTTATGGACCCTGCTTCACGATGTGAAGTTGGGACAGGCAACGGCTCTTGGCTTCCCAGGGGAAGCCATAGGGCATTTACCTTATCCGCAACAACTGGATAATTTAGGGTTAGCTACCTTGGCTTATGGCTATGGTTTATCCGTTACACCGTTACAGTTGGCTCAAGCCTATACCGTCTTTGCGAATCATGGCTGCGTGCAGGAAGCACGTTTAATTATTACCAATAAGAAAACACCTTGCGATCAAGTTATGCCAGCGTCTGTGGCAAAAGATATGACCCAGATGTTAGAAACAGTAACGCAAAGAGGCGGTACCGGAACACGAGCTAAAGTAGCAGGTTATCGTGTCGGTGGTAAAACGGGGACCTCACACAAAGTAGGTAAAGAAGGTTATCAAGATTCTGAATACACCTCGATTTTTGCCGGTATAGCACCGATTTCCGATCCGCGTTTTGTCCTTGTTGTGGTAATCGATCAGCCACAAGGACAGGAATATTATGGAGGCGAAGTTGCGGCCCCAGTATTTGGGCGGATTATGGAAGAGGCGTTACGTACTTTGCAGATTGCCCCTGATCAGAGTAAAGACTTTCATGTGGCGGAGGTCTCTGCCTTATGAACCTGACTCAGTTACTGGCACCTTATACAGCGTTCATTGCAAAAGAATCTGAACACGTTATTCCAGATATTAATATTCAAGGTTTAGTCACTGATAATCGCGATGTGAAAGCGGGTGACTGCTTCATTGCGTTAGCGGGTATTACCCATCATGGCAAAATATTTATCGATGATGCCATTGCGCGTGGAGCTATCGCTGTTTTGCTGGAAGCTGATGAGATGGGTGTTAACGAAAGTCCAAGCATTAGTTATTGCTCAGGCATTCCGGTTATCGCGTTTAGTGATTTAAAAAATCAAGTAAATAAAATATTAATCGATTTTTATCAGCTTTCGAGTACCGCGTTTAACATGCGCCTTATGGCCGTTACCGGTACCAATGGTAAAAGCAGTATTACCCGTTTCGCTGCGCAAATGAGCCATGGCTTGCAGCAACCCACTGGGCTTATGGGCACGCTGGGTTTTGGTGTGTGGCCAAATATTACTGAAAGTAAAAATACAACGCCAGAATTGGCGGTTTTATTGCGTCAATTCGCCATGATGAAAACTCTAGGAGCCGAGCAGGTTGCAATGGAGGTTTCCAGTCACGGCATAGAGCAAAAACGTATTGAAGGATTAACTTTTGATACTGCGGTGTTTGCTAATTTAAGCCAAGATCATCTTGACTACCACGGTGATATGGAAAGTTATTTTGCGATTAAACGAGAGTTGTTTTTAACAAGAAAATTACAACATGCGATCATCAACGTCGATGATGAATATGGTCAGCGATTATTAGCGGATGACGCTATCACTGCGAAAAAAATCAGTTATGGTTTTTCTGCAACTGCCGACGTTAGGGTGATTGATTGGGCGCTGCACGGA
>JBLHVX010000080.1:0-8274 GCA_047628835.1 Granulosicoccus sp. | reverse complement strand
TGTATACAGAATATAAAGCTAATCGCCCGTCGATGCCGGATGATCTGCGCTTACAAATTAAGCCGATTCACCAAATTATTCACGCAATGGGTTTACCGTTGCTGATGATAGACGGAGTTGAGGCCGACGATGTGATTGGGACATTGGCGCATGAGGCAACGGAACAGGGCATAGATGTTGTTGTATCAACTGGCGATAAGGATATGGCGCAGCTGGTGAATCAACATGTCACCTTAGTGAATACCATGACGGAAACTGTAATGGACGTGGCTGGAGTAGAAGAAAAGTTTGGCATCCCGCCGAGCCTCATTATCGACTTTTTAGCGCTAATGGGGGATAAAGTCGACAATATCCCAGGTGTTGCTGGCGTAGGAGAGAAAACTGCGCTGGCATTGCTACAAAATATGGGCAGTATCAACGACATATACAAGAATTTAGAAGCGGTACGTGGGCTAGATTTTCGTGGTGCGAAAAAAATGCCAGAAAGGTTAGCGGAAAACGAAGATGCGGCTCGTTTGTCTTATGCGCTCGCGACGATAAAGCTTGATGTTGATGTTGGTGTAGCGCTCACTGATCTACAGCATCAAGCAGTCGATCGCGATACGTTGAAACAACTTTATAACGATTATGAGTTTAATTCTTGGATCGACGAGTTAGAGACACCTGCTAATACGGATGCGAGTCCTCCTCCTGCACTAACAGCGCCTGTCGATTACCATACCGTATTAACCCAGCAGCACTTTGAAGAGTGGCTAGCTAAGCTAGAAGCCGCAGATTATTTCGCCATTGATACCGAAACCACCAGTTTAGACTATATGCAGGCCAAAATTGTAGGCGTGTCTTTTGCGGTTACACCCGGTGAAGCGGCTTACGTGCCTTGTGGGCATGACTATATGGGTGCGCCAGAACAGCTGTCCTTGGAGTTTGTGCTAAACGCCTTAAGGCCACTGCTTGAAAATCCAGAAAAGCCTAAGCTAGGTCAAAATCTAAAATACGATCGGCATGTGCTGCTCAATCACGGCGTCGATCTGCAGGGTATTGCTTACGACTCTATGCTGGAATCTTATATTTGTAATTCGGTCGCTACACGGCATGATATGGATAGTCTGGCGCGTTTTTATCTTGATCGCTCGACAATCAAGTTTGAAGACGTTGCCGGTAAAGGCGCTAAGCAGTTGACCTTTAATCAGATAGATATTGAGGTTGCTGCGCCTTATGCTGCTGAAGATGCCGACGTGACTTTACAGCTGCATCAGGCCATTTGGCCTAAGTTGCAAGCCGAGCCGACGTTACAGCAGGTGTTTGAGACGATAGAAATACCCTTGTTACCCGTAATTTCTCGCATTGAACGTAATGGAGCCTTAGTGGATGCCAGCTTACTAGGGCAGCAAAGTATCGAGCTAGAAAAACGTTTACACGAACTAGAAAAGCAAGCGTTTGATATGGCAGGCGAAGAGTTTAACTTAGCCTCACCTAAGCAATTAGGTGTTATTTTGTTTGAAAAATTAGCGTTGCCGGTAATTAAAAAAACACCAAAAGGCGCGCCATCGACGGCAGAAGATGTGCTACAGGAGCTAGCGTTAGATTATCCCTTGCCTAAGGTGCTTATCGAACATCGAGGCCTGTCAAAACTAAAGTCTACCTACACCGATAAGCTGCCACAAATGATTAACCCAGTGACAGGGCGCATCCACACCTCTTATCATCAGGCGGTAACGGCAACGGGGCGACTATCTTCATCTGATCCTAATTTACAAAACATCCCTATTAGAAATGCCGAGGGACGACGTATCCGTCAAGCATTTATTGCACCCGAGGGCTATAAAATACTAGCCGCCGATTATTCGCAGATCGAACTACGCATTATGGCGCACCTATCTGGCGACGAAGGCTTGGTGACGGCGTTTAAAGAAGGCCGGGATGTGCATACGGCAACGGCCGCTGAGGTATTTGCCGTGAGCTTAGACGAGGTCACCCAGGAGCAACGTCGCCGTGCCAAGGCGATTAACTTCGGTTTGATATATGGCATGTCCGCTTTCGGTCTTGCCAAGCAATTGGGTGTGGGGCGCAATGATGCTCAGCAATACATCGATGTTTATTTTGAACGTTACCCAGGGGTTAAAGAATATATGGACAGTGTGCGCAAGCAGGCCGCTGAGGATGGCTATATTGCCACCTTAGCGGGCCGACGTCTTTACCTGCCTGAGATTAATGCGCGTAACGGAATGCGCCGTCAGGCCGCAGAACGGACCGCAATCAATGCGCCTATGCAAGGCACAGCGGCAGACATCATCAAAAAAGCCATGATAGCGGTTGATCAATGGCTTAGCCCTGATCGCAGCTTTGATCGCAACCCAGATCATAAGCCAGCAGATAAACTCACAGGCAAGCCGGTTGATGCAAAGCTGATTATGCAGGTTCACGATGAATTAGTCTTAGAGGTTAAAGAAAGTGACCTCGACGCGGCCTGCCAGACGCTAACAGACATTATGGCAAATGCAGTTGAACTATCCGTGCCTTTGATCGTCGATATAGGGGTCGGCAGTAATTGGGATGAAGCGCATTAACCCTGACCAGAATTTTCTAATGGGTGACACCTGTTTTTTTTGGGAATGTAAATTTGAAAAACGGAGAGTTTCGGTGAGAAGAAGAGTTTATATTTCCTGTAAGCTGTTGTTATTAAAGGAAAATAAAAATAGTTTATTTATTTTGTTTTTTTTCTGAACTAATCTCTAAAAGCTACGTCATAGTTATGCCCCTATTTTCATGCTCTCGACGCGCCCCTTGAGAGATATGAGAGTAGACATGGAAAGCTATTAGCCATATTACGAGGAGTTCATTGTTTATATTCCTCCTCATTAGGCGCCCCGATTCTATCGGGGTTTTATTTTTTGATCGATCTAAGCGATTTCAATAGCTTAGATATAATCGCTCATCTCAAGTATTAGCCAATAACCGTAAAACACTCATTTCTGTACAAAAAACAAGCAATGTTGCTCATTTTTTACCTTTTGAGTAAAAAAAAATTGACATCCCCCCCCCATACCTATATAAAAAGCACTCTTTACAACTTAACCAAATAATTAGGGGCAAATATAATGATGAAAAAAGCACTTTTAGCTTTAGCAGTTGCGGGCGCAGCTGTATCAGCACAAGCTGATGTTTCAGTTTCAGGTCACGTAAGTTATAAAATGGGTGATACTCGTGAAATAAAGGATGCTCGAGGCCTAGGCACTGACGATGAAGCACCAACAAACCGTGATTTATCTATCAATGACAATGGTAATTCTGGTTCACGTTTTCGCATCGTTGCAAATCACACAGTAAATGATGTTACTTGGGGAACTAAGCAAGAGTTTGGTATAAATGCCGGGAATAGTAAAAGTGAACATGTAACGATTCGTAAAAATGAACTTTATGCTAAAGGCGCCTTTGGTATGTTTAGTTTAGGTCAAGGTTCTGAAGCGGGCGATGACGCGACGACTATGGACTACTCTGGTACTGGTCTACTAAACGACGGCACTGGTGCTTTCGGTGGTGGTGTTGATACGGCTGATGGCGGTCGTACTGAGCGTTTGCGTTATGATTCTCCAAAACTAGGTGGTTTAGCTACAGTAGCTTTTTCTCTTAATTCTAGTGAGACTAGCTATGAAATTAAAGCGGGCGCTGGTAACTTTAAAGCTGGCTTATATGGAAAAAGCTACAAAGTTGCTGACTCTGATGAGCTCGGTGGTTCTGTGGCTGCTAAGTTTGGCGCTATTTCTGTAGCTTACCAATTCAGCGAAGTGGAAACTGCTACTCCAGATGACAAGAAAGCTTCTAACCTTATTATCGGTTATAAAGTAGGCGATCTTAGTTTGGCGGTAGATTTTGGTGATTACTCATATGGTGCTGCTATTAATGATGTAGACCACACGGGTTTCAGTTTGGTTCATAATACTGCTAAGGGTGTTGAGCTATACACTGGCTATCGCACTGTTGATAAAAATCTCACGGATAATGACGGTGACGGTTTTGTTGTAGGTGCTCGTGTTAAGTTCTAATTAATAGAATTTAAACGATCTTCGAAACGCGCTATTTTTTAAATAGCGCGTTTTTTTTATCTTAATTTTTATAAAATAAGTCCATTGATCTGTTAACATAACGTTTTTATTAATTAATCTTGGTTCGGTCTTATATGAAGTCTATATCTTCTAACAGTGTATTGTCCTTGTTGATGGTTTCGATGCTGGTGCTTGTTGGTTGCTCGGCAGGGCCTTTTGTAGGCGCTTTTGAAGAGCCAGAAGATCCAAGTGTGCCAAAAGGTCCCGGGGTTTTTTCAGGTGAAAAGGGCACTTTTAATGTGTCTGAAGCGTTTGATGAAGATAAGAAAAAACTCAAAAGCGGTGGCTACTACATCTTAGATCTAGATGGCTCTCCCCGCATGTCTGAGGAAGAGTTTAAAGAGTTTGAAAGCTTTCGTGCGTGGTTGAGTTCGCGTGAGCAAGGTACCGAAGAATATAAAGAATATGAGGCATGGAAAGCTTATCAACAGTACCGTGATAGTAAGTAATCAGAAAATGATACTGTAGATGATAGCGTAGAAGATAGTGTAGATACTCGCTTACTGATGTTAATGCGAGCTGAAAACCAAGTAGAATTACTTCGTTGGCCTACAGATTGTCCACAACTGACCTGTCATAGTATCTATTAAAGTACTTATGCGGTTGTCTAATCAGATTGCTGCCCCTTTATTGTAATAAATATGTCACATCTGGCGGTTATTATAAGTTTGTCCTATAATCGCATTCATGTTCTTAGCTAAGAATGTCCGGCGTATTTTTAGATATTGTGTTCGCGTACCTGTTTGCTTGTTTATTTATCTCTTTTTTTAACATAGTCTGGCTTTTCCTATGACGTTGTCCATGTTGTTTCTTGTAGTGCTGATTGGTGTAATGGCAATATTTTATTTATGCCGACAACGTTCGCTGTCATTAGCAAAAAACCTCGGTGGTATACGCCATTTACATTCTTTACCTATTTTTTATGGTGTGCAGGCTGCTCTGTGGTGTGCGATTCCTTGTTTAATCATTTTTGGTTTATGGACGATTTTTGATGATGTCGTTATTCGCCAACTGGCAACACAGTATTTGACCGTTGAGCAGCGTGCATTACCCACCAATGAGTTGCAGCTTCTGTTAAGTGCCATAGAAGGTATCGGTATAGGTACTTCGTCTATTGATAGCCCCCAATTGATGGCTGTGTCAGAGCGTATTAATGAACTTCGTCAAACTAGTAGTGCAGCGCTCACCGTAGCAGTGCTGTGTGTTTTTCTGGGTTTAAGTTTTTGGGCATTTTCTAGGTTAAGGCCCGAAACGAAGGCGCGCACTAATGTAGAGCGCTCTTTTATGTTATTTCTTCTCCTTTGTTCAACGTTAGCTGTTTTTACTACCGTAGGCATTATCTTTTCTGTGCTTTTTGAGTCCATTCGCTTTTTCCAGATAGTTCCACTAACAGAGTTTCTGTTCACCACGCAATGGAGCCCACAGCTTTCCATCCGCGCCGATCAAATAGGAAGTTCTGGTGCCTTTGGAGCAGTTCCTCTGTTTACGGGGACGTTACTTATTTCTACCATCGCTATGATAGTAGCTGTGCCGACTGGGCTAATGACAGCAATATACCTGTCTGAATATGCCAGTAGGCGTGTCCGCGCTATTGTGAAACCGGTGCTAGAAATACTGGCGGGTATTCCAACCGTTGTTTATGGTTTCTTTGCTGCATTGACGATAGCGCCAATGATTAAAAGTGCGTTAGATGGCTTAGGCACGGATGTGACATTTTTAGGCGTCAGCTTTGGCTCATTACATGTTTCGGGAGAAAGCGCCTTAGCCGCAGGGCTGGTGATGGGCGTGATGATCATCCCTTTCGTATCTTCTCTTTCTGACGATGTTATTAATGCGGTGCCACAGTCTCTTAGAGATGGTGCTTATGCACTTGGCTCGACTCCCTCAGAAACGATTAAAAAGGTTATTTTCCCCGCTGCGCTCCCGGGTATTGTCGGTGCCATATTGCTGGCTATTTCTAGGGCAATCGGTGAAACCATGATTGTGGTGATGGCCGTCGGTACGGCAGCTAAACTTACGTTTAATCCGCTGGAGTCGGTGACAACAGTAACGGTTCAGATGACGACCCTGTTAATCGGCGATCACGAATTTGATAGTGCAAAAACATTAGCTGCATTTGCGTTAGGCCTAGTGCTGTTTATTATTACATTGGGGCTTAATTTTCTAGCGCTCAATATTGTTAAGAAGTATCGAGAACAATATGAATAAGCCAGTAGAAAAAACCATTGATAAAGTAAATCGCACGCTAGGTAAACGCCACCGAGCAGAAAAGCGTTTCCGCTTTTATGGAATGATTTCCGTTGCCTTTGGCTTGTTATGTGTATTATTTCTTTTTACTAATATTATCGGTAAAGGGGTAAGAGGTTTTACTTATCACTATCTTGAAATACCTGTCGAGCTAATGGCAGATGTGCTGGGTATTGATGATACTGATAACCTTAATCAAATATTGGCAGCTAATTACGCGGGTGTTGTTAAAAGTGGTCTCTACGAATACTTTTCTGTTGAAACCCGTAAAGAAAAAAGCGAAGCGCGTAAATTATTTTCGGTTGATGGTACGGGTTACTTACTGCAAGACCGATTTAAAATAGAGGCCAAAAGCATCATTAATACCCAAACAACCGTTTGGGCTTTAGTTGACGATAAGGTTGATTTTTATCTTAAGCGAATAGATGAGCCCGGTGAACAAGGGAAACATGAGTTTAGCGAAAGGCAGCTGCAGTGGATACATAATGCAGTTGACTCTGGAGAGTTAAAACGGAAAATTAATTGGGCCTTTTTCAAGACTGGCGATTCGGCGCACTCTGAAGAAGCGGGTATTCGCGGTGCGGTGATGGGTTCGTTTTATCTGTTAATAGTGACGTTAGCAATCTCTTTCCCTATTGGTATTGCTACGGCAATTTACCTAGAAGAATACGCACCAAAAAATAAATGGACCGATCTGATAGAAGTTAACATTAATAACTTGGCCGCTGTTCCTTCGATTATATTTGGTTTGCTAGGCTTAGCGATTTTCTTGGCATTCTTTGGCTTTCCGCGCTCTACACCCTTAGTGGGTGGTTTTGTTCTTTCGCTAATGACGTTGCCAACCATTATCATTTCTAGTCGAGCCTCAATTAAAGCAGTCCCTCCGTCTATTCGGCAAGCAGCTTATGGTTTAGGAGCGTCAAAAATGCAGGTGACATTACACCATGTTCTTCCTCTTGCGATGCCTGGAATGCTGACGGGTACCATTATTGGCTTAGCGCAAGCGTTAGGTGAAAGTGCACCACTACTGATGATTGGTATGGCCGCGTTTATTCCTGAAGTACCCACTGGTTTCACTGACCCCGCTACGGCACTGCCGATGCAAATTTTCCAGTGGTTCAGGAATGCAGATGCAGGCTTTAGCGAAAAAGCATCGGCGGCTATTTTAGTATTATTGATGTTTTTAATTGTGATGAATACGTTAGCTGTTTGGGCGCGCCGCCGCCTTGAACGTCGCTGGTAACCCATTTTATTTGAATTAGGTATGCTCCATGAACGATAGTGCTATCGCAGAATCTACACCCCCGCTTCAGCCAGAAAAGAAAGCTAAAGCTAATATCACTGAAGAAAATAGTGATGCATATACCACTGTTGGCCAAGCATTTTGCGAAAACAAAAAAATGTCTATGCGTAGTGTGGATGTGTTTTATGGCGAAAAGCAGGCTATTTATGATGTTAACCTTGATATAGGCGCCAACGAAGTAGTCGCTATGATTGGTCCATCGGGCTGTGGTAAATCAACGTTTTTACGTTGTTTAAATCGTATGAACGATACTATTGATACTTGCCGAGTGACAGGGCAGTTCTTTTTAGAAGAGCAAAATATCAATGATAAGAAGATGGATGTCGTACCGTTACGTGCACGCGTAGGAATGGTTTTTCAAAAACCCAATCCATTTCCTAAATCTATTTATGACAACGTAGCTTATGGTGCCCGTATACACGGCTTAGCAGATCGCCGTTCAGATTTGGATGAGATTGTAGAGACCAGCTTGCAAAAAGCGGGTCTTTGGAATGAAGTTAAAGATCGTTTGCAGCAGCCAGGTACTGGCTTGTCGGGTGGTCAGCAACAACGGTTATGTATTGCTAGAACAATAGCTGTTAGTCCTGAAGTTATTTTGATGGACGAGCCTTGTTCTGCACT